>NZ_JAQRFO010000025.1:0-70297 GCF_028598775.1 Xenorhabdus aichiensis | reverse complement strand
TTAATGTGATCGGTAATCAGCATTAAATCGCCGGGGCTGAAATCGGTATTCACTGCACCACAGGCATTGGTGATGATGAGTTTTTCAACACCCAGTACTTTCATTAAACGGACAGGGAATGTCACTTGATCAAGCGTAAATCCTTCGTAGTAATGAAAACGTCCTTTCATCGCGACAACATTTTTGCCGCCAATAGAACCGATAACCAATTCATTGGAGTGGCCAACCGCTTCTGATTTTGCAAAATGAGGGATATTGCTATATGGAATATGGACTGCACCTTCAAGCGTATCTGCGAATGATCCCAGCCCGGAGCCTAAAATAATACCTATCGTTGGTTTTATGTCTGTTATTGATTCAACATAGTTTTTACTTTCTAAGATATCAGCCGTCTTATGCATATCGCTTTCTCCTGAAGGTTATCGAGCAAAATAAATGTGCTAATTGATTAAGAGCCTGTCCTTATTCACTAATTTGGTGCTTGGTCACACTACCATTGATATTAATAGCGCTCAATGGGAATGTGATTGTTTTAGTTAGTTGAATAATTACAGTTCGTTATTTATAATTTAATTGAAATTATTATTTCTAATAAAAGTATTTTTAAGAAAGTAAAGAGTGAAAAATAAATTTTCTAATCTTCGAACAGATGGAGTTTTTATTTATCGTGATTAACTGTTTGAATTAATAAATTATTTGTCTTTATTTAAATATATTTACAGGGATTTATTAAACAGGATGTCAATGGTGAATTTTTAATGTTTGCATACACTATTTGATAGTGCTATTTGTTATTAAGTAGTACATCTCTTAATTATTTAGTACTGTACTATTATAAATCTCTCAGGCTTTAATTATGAAAGGAATAAATAATGAATAACTTCAATGTCAAAAATGTAGTAAAGATTAAATCTCAATTAGCTAGTTGGGCTGTCAACGATAAAAAAGATGACTAATTAATGCTTCCCTTCCTCGGGATTTTCTGAGGAAGGGATTATTTTAAGGAAAATGAAATGAAAATTGCAAAAGCCAATTATGAATATTCTAAATTTCGGGAAAAATTTCAAAATAATATAAAAAAATCATTAATCTATCTCATAGAACAGTGAGTCTGAATTATCTATCCCTGAAAATTTTCAGCTGCGCTGGAATATTTGCGGAGCCTATTATCTAGCCGTATGTGCTGCGGAAAAAGATAATCGTGAATTGTGTATTAATTATCTGAAATATGCGGCGAAGGTGTCTGAATCTTGTGAAATGTTAAATGAACATACTATTAATATAACTGCTCTAGACTATAGGACGCAATCTGAATTTGATATTAATATGATCTTACAGATTCTTAATGAGGATGATAAAGGCGTAAAGGTCGGATTTCAAAAAGTTGAAGATATTAGTGTAGAAAAAGAAAAAATTAATGATGCACTTAATCTTTTAAAAGAGTTCGATATTGAGTCTTATAGGGAATGTTGTGAGTTTATTGATACTATTTATCTTACAGGTAGCACAAAAGGATATTATATCCGTTCTGGCTGTAATTTTAATTTATGGGGATTGATATTTCTTTATGCCAATGAAGAAAATACCTTGCCATATTATATTGAACACATTGTTCATGAGTGTGCTCATCATACTCTAAATATTATTAATGCTGATGATTATATTGTACAAAATGATCCTGAAGAAAGATTTCGTGCACCTTTTAGAAAGGATGCCAGACCAATGATAGGAATATTCCACGCGCTTTTTGTTTTATGTCGGATTTCTCAGTCATTACAGAAATTTGTTGATTGTTATGATGGAGAGTACAGCAAAGAATTCGCAGAGCGTTTAGACATATCGATGAGTAAATACAATGATACATTGAATATAGTAGAAAGGCATGCCCGACTCACGCCAGTTGGAGAAAAACTTCTAGATGATATAAAAATGGCAATGTTAGGAATGCGAGGAAACAATGACAAGTGATTTTTGGAAAATATGCTATGCTGAATCGATATATATACTATCATCACGAATCCTTATTGCTATTATAACGCTCTATTTTTTAAGTAGTGATAGTGTATGGCTATCATCGTGCTTTCTTTTTTTTTATTTTACGTCAAAAAGTGTATTTGGGATTTTTCTTGCCCATAAATTTGAAAAGCTGGAAAAAAAACGAATACTTACTCAATTTATTTTATTATTTATTGGTGTATCACTGTTAACTATAATTGTTAAATCTACAAGTGTAAGCTCTCTGGTTTTTATTTTTATTTCTGTTGGAATTGGTTTTGTTGATTCATTTTTTACGCCTGTAGTTAACGCTTTTATTCCAGCTATAGTGGATAATATTCTTATCGATGAGGCGTTTAGAAAAATATTTTTAATCCAAGCGTTAAATAATTTATTTGGTATCGCAATTGGAATGGCAGGGTATGGGTCAATTGGCTTTACAAATATGATATGGGTCATTATAGTATCTGCATTAATTTCTTTAATTATTTTAATTTCTTTGAATAATAAAGGGCGCTCGTTTTCTTCTTCTGAAGAAAAAATTTCTGGAAATAATATAAAGAATTCAATAGCGATATTTATAAGTTATCGTTTTGAACCTTGGTGGGCTTTTTTTTCCATGATTATTAATATGTTTCTTGCTTCATTTTCCTCATTTGTCATACCCTACTTTATCGTAAATGTTGCAGGAAATAACCCCATCATGATCGGTTTAATTGAAGGGTGTGCAGCCGCAGGAGCTATTTTTTCATCATGTTATTTTCAGAAAAAAATTGAATTAGTTATTGGCAGGGCTCAGAGTGTTATTCTTTCTTTCTGGACAATAGGGCTGTGCTTCTTATTACTGTCTTTTATCAATCATATTTTTATTTGGAGTATTTTGACGTTTATAATGGGAGTGGCAATAGTGATGAATAATGTTAGTGTGGAATCCTGTCGCTCAGTTGCAATTCCTGAGAAGAATCGTGTAAAGGTTCAAACTATTCACAACGCATTCATTGGTGCTGGAAATCCACTTGGTCTGTTATTTATTCCTTTTATAATAAAAAATTATGGAAGTATGACCGCCTTGATTATTTCTGCTGTAATAATAATTATTGCTGCTGTTTTTGTCCGTTTCATTCCTCTTTTTCATGAATTATTGACCTGTAGGCAGGAAGATATCTCTAATTTATATGAAAAAAAATATGGTGACTTATGAATATATTATCGCAGGTTGCACTTTATTATGAGATTGATAAAGTGAAAGTTTATGGTAGACATCATTCTGCACATCTTATTCAAACGGCTGTGCTACTGAAAAGGCATGGCTGTAGAAAAGAAGTTATTAAGGCCGGACTTCTTCATTCTATTTATGATACTAATTCCATTTATCATAACAGTGGGGTGCCCCTTACAGATAGAGAAAAAATAGTAGGTATGTCAGGTGAAAATGAAGAAGAGCTAGTTTATCATTATTCACGAGCACATATTATTGAAGATTATCGGGAAGTAATTACCACCTCTTCAAATGACGGTAAGCCAAACTTTCCGATAGAACTAATTAGTGATCTATCTGACATTCTTGTTTGTGACGTAATTGAACAAATTATATGGTGTGTTGATAAAAAAAATATTTTTACTTATCAAGATTCTTACAAGCACATTGATAAATTAGCGCCTGTTGTATCTTATTGTAGAGATAGTGTAAAAGAGCATTATAAGCACTATTTGCATAAGTCAATATCATGATTAAACATATTCATATTTATAAAAAGAGTGAAAAAGTAAAAATACCCCTTCTATGAAGGGGTATTTTTACTAGATTTTCTAGTTATGTGACTATTTTTAATAAACTGAGTAAATCAATCGAGTCATAAAAACTTGGTGTAATATTAATTGGATAACTAATACTGTTTTTGGTAAGAATATAAATTTTCATTAACTACTTACTACCAAAGATCCATATTGTTTCTTGTCACATAATTTTGTGAGCTTAAGTACTATCTCAATACCACTCCGAACAACATTATGCATTTTCTGCATAAGGCTTCTTTCATTTGCATTTCATCAAAGGTTAAAAAAAGGTCAGTATTTGTGCGAGTGAAAAGCTAAGGAACAGAAAAACAAAATAAATAATTTCAATATTTTCTTTTCAGTGAATTAAGAGGTCGTATGAACAGACAAAAACTCATGAAGCAAATCATCATCGCCATTCTGCTTGGAATTATTACTGGCTGGGGTTTTCATCATTATCTTGATGCCAGCCAGACCAAAGAAGTTGCCTCCTATATCAACATCATTACCGATGTATTCCTCCGCCTGATAAAAATGATTATTGCCCCACTGGTATTCGCCACGATTGTTGCAGGCCTGATATCAATCGGCGGCTCATCATCTGTAGGCCGAATTACCATTAAAGCAATGGCCTGGTTTATTATCGCTGGTTTGGTTTCACTCGGCATTGGGATGCTGATGGCTAACCTGTTCCAGCCAGGCGTTGGGCTTAATGTCAGTGTTCCTCAACAGGACAATGTTGATACAGGCCTCAACACCAGCGGATTCACCTTGAAAAACTTTATCAGCCATATTTTCCCCAGTAGTTTCGCAGCCGCTATGGCGAATAATGAAATCTTACAGATCCTTATTTTTTCGATATTTTTTGGTAGTGCGCTTTCATATGTCTGCCATAACAGCAAGAAAAAAAGCCCGATAGTGACCTTCATTGAAGATCTGGGGCGTATCATGTTTCGTATCACCGATTACGTGATGTCATTCGCACCGGTTGCGGTATTTGCGGCCATTGCTTCTGCGATTACAGTGCAAGGTCTGGGGCTGCTTTACGATTATGGCAAACTTATCGGCTTCTTTTACCTCGGCTTATTTTTGCTATGGGCTGTTTTGTCGGCGGTTGGGTTTCTTTTCCTTGGGAAAAGCCTATTTTCACTCATGAGGCTGATCAGGGAGCCTGTCGCGTTGGCTTTTGCTACCGCGAGCAGCGAGTCAGCCTATCCCAAGACTATGAACGCATTGGATCGATTTGGCGTACCGAAAAAAATTTCCAGCTTCGTCTTGCCTCTGGGTTATTCCTTTAACCTTGATGGTTCAATGATGTATCAATCCTTTGCGGTACTCTTTATTGCACAGGCATACCATATTGACCTGAGTATCACAGAGCAAATCATGATCATGTTGACGCTAATGATCACGAGCAAAGGTATGGCAGGTGTCGCGCGTGCTTCTGTTGTGGTCGTTGCGGCAACGCTGCCCATGTTCAATCTTCCTGAGGCGGGTATCTTGCTGATCCTTGCCATTGATCAGTTCCTCGATATGGGGCGTACAGCGACCAATGTCGTCGGTAACAGCATTTCCACCGCCGTGATTGCTAAACTGGAAGAAAAGCAGGGGCGTTCCGAACTGGAACCGATCGGCCAAGAAGCCTGAGTGAGTGTATGTTTCCCCAGTGACATAGTTACCTATGCTGCTGGGGATTGGTTTACTGGCTACCGTTTTCGCGTTTTCGCATATACTGCCAAAAGCGTTCTGAGGAAGGATTGAGCCGGGAGTGAGTGCGATAAATATAAACGCCCATTTTTATCGAGGCATGATCTTGACCCAAAATGCACAATTGCTGATTTTTGAGTTCCTTACTGATTGAATAATCCGGCAGCCAACCCACACCATGACCATTTAGCACCATACGCTTCAGTAGTTCGCTCATGGATGAATGAAAAAAATAATTGAACCCGTCGCTGAAATCTTTTTCCAGTAATTGATTGACTTGCCGCCCCATATAACTTTCATCGGTGTATTTCATTAATGGCAAAGGTGAACTACCCAGACTATATAACGGCTCTCCATCAGGCTTACAGCCCGATACGAGATGTAACTGAGCATCCAGCACCTTATGATGAAGGAAGGGGGACGTCATCAGTTCTTCATTAAAGAAAGACAGAATAAAATCACTTTTTCCTTTTTTAAGATTATGCACAACCTCATCAACATTAATTGATTCGACATTAAAAATTTTGTCCGACTTTTCTTCAAAGCCAGAAATAAACTCAGGTAACAGAGAAATGGCAAGCGAATGTGCAGCGGCGATATTGATTCGGTGTTTAGCTATGTCTCCTCCTTTTATTTTTCCAACCTGATGCTCTATATCGCTCAGAAGATTTCTGGCATACACAATAAAGCTCCTTCCCTGCAAAGAAAGCTGTAATGGATTGAAATTACGGTCAAATATTTCAAAGCCGACAGCGCTTTCAAGAGCCTGAATCCGTCTGCTAAAAGATGACTGGGATATATTTCTTCTTTCTGCTGCAAGAGTGAAATTCCTTAACTCTTCCAACATTACAGCATCATATAACCATTTCAGTTCAATATTATTCAGCATAATACCACCCTTTTAAAATAATGATTATTGGCTGTTATGCATGAGAACTCTTATGCAAATTCAGCATAGTACATGGAAACATTGCAATTACGAACTGTAACGACTGTGCCATCATAACGATTATTTACTGAGGTGGCATATGAAAAAAATAATTGGCATTCTTGGCGGTATGGGCCCTGCTGCAACCGTAGATGCAATGGAAAAAATAATTAAACATACACCGGCAACCTGCGATCAAGAACATATTCCTGTTATTGCGGTTTCTTTTCCTGAAATTCCTGATAGGACAGCGAATATTATCTCTGATGGCGCATCGCCGTTAAATAAAATGTTAGTTGCATTGAGAATACTGGAAAGCGCTGGCGCTCAGTGTATTATTATGCCATGTAATACCGCCCATCACTGGTATAACGAATTAAAAGCAGCAACAAAAATTAATTTCTTAAATATGATTGATATCACCTGTAATAAAATTGTAAATGAAAGGATTAATAATGTCGCTATTCTTGCCACAACAGCAACGATAAAATCCGAGCTTTATCAATCCAGATTGGAAAAAGAAAATATTAATTGTGTTATTCCTGATGATATTCAACAGTGTTATGTTATGGAAAGTATTTTAGCTTATAAAGGTGGCGATGCTGGAAAGGCATATTTTTTACTGAAAGGAGTTATATCTCAACTGCAATTTTTTGGGGTTGAAAAATTTGTTATGGGATGTACTGAAATACCGCTTATTCTTAGTAGGGATGGTTATATGGATAGGTATATTGATGCTACGGAGGAGTTGATTAAAAGTGCGGTGGAGTGGTGTTGTTCTGATGAAGGTTGTTTTTAGTGGAGTGAAATAGGATTACCGTTAAATAGATTAACTATTTTTTATGGAAAGAAGAAAAAATATAATCATTTATTGCTAAATGAAACATCTGAATTCAGAAATTTATGACATCGATACTGAAATTTTTACTTTAAAGGGTTATGACTAATAAGAATAGTTAACTATGTGCATTCTGGTGAAATCATTGCTGAAACATTGGAAAACATGAACGTAAGCTTACGGCAGTTCGCCAAATCAATGGAGATTGATCCCTCCATTGCTAGCAAATTGCTCTCTGGGCATAGGTTCGTTACGCTTGAAATGGCGTTGCGGTTGTCCATCGTGATAACTGTATTGATATTTTTGTATGCCATTATGGCATACAATTTGGTATAAATTGATTTTGTGTGCCATAATGGCACTATCTGGAATTGATCTATATTGAAGAGAAGGTGAAATTATGGGCACTTATTCCGAGCGTAAAGAAACCCGTTTGGTTGCGCGAACATCTTTAGAAATACAAGAACTTATACAAAGAGCTGCCGATTACTCTGGTGCAACCCTTTCGCAATTTCTTATTGAAGCGGCAATGGATAGGGCACGCAATGTTATTGAACAAGCAGAAATATTGCAGCTCTCAATGGCAGGTACAGATGCATTATTTGTGGCGTTGGAAAGCCCACCAAAAGTAAGTAAGAAGCTTCTTAAAGCAGCAGCAGATTACAAGGATGAAGTGAATGTCCTTGATAATTGAAGAAATCACTCAACAACATAACCGTAAAGCATTTGATTGCGGTGTCCGTGAATTAAATCAGTTCTTACAACAACAAGCCCGACAGAAGGCCATAAAACATATCTCAAAAACTTACGTCGTTTGCCGGGCTTCAGAACCAACGACTATCCTCGGATATTATACTCTTAGTGGGTATTCCGTGATAACACAGCCCGCCCACAGAGATTATAAAAAATATCCCCACCCACTTAATGCGGTAAAATTAGCTCGTCTTGCTGTGGATAGTTCATATCAAGGACAAAGATTAGGAGAGAAGTTATTGATTGATGCTATCTATCGAACGGTGTTAGTTTCACAGCAAATATCAGCTATCGGATTATTTGTTGATCCAATGAGTCCTGAAGTCATTCCGTTTTATCAGCAGTATGATTTTTTATCGGTTGAGCCCGATGAACATTCATGTCTTGAAATGTGGTTGCCTATTAAAACTTGTATGGAAGTTACTAGTGTTTTGCTGTGAGTGGGTAACATTAACTGCAAATGTTATATTTCGGTACTTAACGTTTCATGTATTACTCCGCGCCTCCAGATGATTTTTCAGAGAAAATGATAACTAACCTGGCAAAGAATGGAGGGCGCTTGTGACAAAGTCAATTGTTTAGACTATTTGAATTAAATATCAATAAAATTTATAAAAATATTTAAATAAATCGACTGCTGCTAAATTAGCACTTAAAACAACTTGGTAATTCTTGGAGAACTGAGTCAATTATAGTTTTGTTAACTCGTAAAGTGTCGCTTCCAAAATTATTTGTATTGATACTAAATAGAGAATACATCTCTTCAATTTTTTTACATATAGCTCTGTCTGCGATACCCTGTGAATAAATGAGGTGTTGAAGCTTTGTGCCCCAATCACCTAAATTGGCAGGCCCAGTAGTTTGCTTCTATCACTATTCTTGAAAGCGGTTGTTGAGTCATGAAAGCGGTGAGTTTATCTCGGCTCACCATTTTGTTCTGAACCGGATTTCCGAGTGGAGAAACAATGTGTAATTGAAAAACTCGCTTTGCTAGGTCAATTCCGATAATTTGTTCCATTGGACACCTCTTCATATTTTGCTGATGTATTCAGCATGGCTCACTGAAACCGACTTGGGGAGGTGTCCATTTCATTAGGTCACTTTGCATAGTGCTTAGCGATCTAACGCATAATCGTCAGCGATATTGGGATGTTTTTTTTCGCGTCTGCGGCATCTTTACTCGCGCGAATATGGCTGCCATCGAGGCAAATTTCAGACCAGTCAATCAAGCCTTTTTCATCAAATGTTGGGAATAAACACCTAGTGAGTTAATCCCCAGTGCCTTATTCAGGCTACTTGCTTATGGCTATTTATCAAGTTGGAGCTTATGGAAATCGTTTTATTAGAAGATCCGGTTTCTCGTGATATCTGTTTGCTTGTTATAGAGTTAACGCAATAGGCGAAGGTTATTTCTGAGTTGCTATACGTTATTGTTGCTAGAATAGTAGATTTATACTCTCGTGAATAATGTTTCAGTTATCACTCTCTTGGCTTAGAGGGATTTTCAGATAAGGGGAGGGGAAGTAGGGAATGATGTGAAATTGCTGTACGATTACAGGTTTTATGTGTGGGGTCTATTCATTTTTATGTTTTTTATATTAAAAGTGGTTTTCCTTATATGATTAATATACTATTAAGTATTAATTTTTTAATGGAATATATAGAGACTAAAAATGATAAGAGAAATAGAGGTTCATAAGTATCGTAAAATTGAAAACTTAAAATTTAGTTTTGATCCAGACATAAATGTTATTTCTGGAACTAATGGGACTTGTAAAACTTCTTTACTGCATATCATCAGTAATTCAGTTAAATCTCCTGCGGTTAGTTCCGGAGATTATTCGAATCCAAATTGCTTTAAGATAGTTAAGAATACGAATGTTATTTTAAACCCAAAAATAGAATCATTAGTTCGTGATGCTAAAAATTATATTGACCCATCTAACGGAATGAAGGGGAACCTTTTTGAAGTGGAATATAATGACGGTCGAAAGTTAAAATTTAGAAAACACAACTCTAAGATAGCGAATAGATATGCAATTAAACCGTATTATTCAAGGACAGAAGACAATCAACTCCTTCCTTCATGTCCTGTCATTTATCTAGGACTTTCAAGGCTTTTCCCTACTGGGGAGGTAGGTGATGAGTTGATTGAGAATGTAAAACTTAATCTTCCTGATGAATACCTTAATATTATTTCAGATTTATATAGTAAGTTGATAAATATAAAAATTAAGGATGTTAAAATTAAAAATGTAAGTGACTTTAAATCTGGACCTGAATTTGATAGTTCTATTGATGGTATAGATTCTAATACTATATCTTCTGGAGAAGATAATTTATTTATTATATTGAAAGCATTGGTCTCATTATCGTATTATTATAATTCTTTGGTATCTGTTGGTAATGATAATGTTAGTATTCTTTTAATTGATGAGTTTGATGCGACACTCCATCCATCTTTACAAGAAAAATTATTCGATATTATAAATGAATATTCTTTAAAATATAAAATACAGGTCTTTATGACAACTCATAGTTTGTCATTACTTGAATATGTCTTAGAGAATAAACAAAAAGTAATCTATTTGTTGAATAATTATACTGATATTGAACAAATAGAAGAACCTACAATTATCGATATTAAGATGCACTTAAAAAATGATACAAGGGATAATATATATAATAAAAAGAGAATACCTATATTCATGGAGGATGATGAAGCAAGGTTTTTCCTTAATGAAATATTTGATTATTTTGAAGAGAAAAATAAAAAATTTGCTTTAGTAAGGCGTTTTTTTCATCTGATTCCTTGTAAGATTGGAGCGGATAATTTAGTTACAATATTTAAAGATCCTTATTTATTAGAGACATCATTAAAATCAATTTGTATACTTGATGGCGATAAAAATAGTAATTTAAACAAATGCACTATTACCTTACCGGGTAAAGAATCACCTGAAAATATGTTCTTTAAATATATAGAATGGCTAGATTTGAATAATGAAGCTACATTCTGGAAGAATAAGAATATTATTGGTCAAGGTTATACCAAGCAAAAATATCTGAGTGATATTAAATCTGATATATCAGAAATAAAGGAAAAAATAGAAGAATTAAAAAAACAAAATGGATCATTAAAAGGTGTAGAAAGAGATATGAATAAAAAAATATTTAATAAACATTCTGTTTTTTTCAGTTTAGTTATACGTCATTGGCTTCAAAATGATGAAAAAAACAAAAATGAAATTTCTTTATTTTTTAATGAATTGAAAGGAGTTTTTTGTAAGGTTTGTATTCCCAATGGTATTGAGAGAAAAGAATGGGATTTTGATTTTTAAATTGAAAAATAAATAGAAGGATTGTATAATATGAAATTAATAAAATTTTTGGCTGGTATATTATGAATTATAGTCCTCTGAGGTATCCGGGGGGAAAAACTAAATTAGCTCCCCATATTAAAAGCCTAATTAGCAAAAATGGGCTTGAGGGTTGTGAATATGTTGAGCCTTATGCCGGTGGTGCTGGAGTTGCATTATCTTTATTAATTGATGGTTATGTTTCACGCATTCATATAAATGATGCTGATTTTGCTATCTATTCTTTCTGGAAAGTGTTGGTCGAAAATACTGATGAGCTTATTGATTTCATTAAAAATATTGATGTATCAATTGAAACATGGCATAAGCAAAAAAAAATATTAGCATCTCCGACTGAGTACTCATTTTTAGAGCTAGGTTTTGCTACTTTCTTTTTAAATAGAACGAATCGTTCTGGGATTTTAAAGGGAGGGGTTATAGGTGGTAAAAATCAAGATGGTAATTATAAATTAGATGCTAGGTTTAATAAATCTAATTTATTATTTAGAATAGAAAATATAAGGAAATTTACAGATGGAATTACTGTGTCTAATGACGACGCCGCTGATTTATTGATAAGATTAAAATCAGAGCTTACTGAAAATTCCATTGTTTACTTAGATCCCCCTTATTATATAAAGGGGCAAGGATTATATAGAAATTATTATAGTCATGATGATCATGTTCGAATCATGACTATATTATCAGATATGAATTTTAGATGGATTGTCTCCTATGATAATAATGATGAAATTAAGAAAATTTATAATCGTTATAGACAACATGAATACACTTTGAATTATAGTGCTCAATGTAAATCTAAAGGGAAAGAGGTAATTATATATTCTGACACTCTTAATTTATCTTAGTCTCTTAGGGAGAATTATCGGCTACAATTATAAAGCAGAGTCTACAGTCAAATTAGGTTGATTGTGGCTCTATACTTTTACTTGATGAAGTGGTTAATAGATTGTCAAAAAAATACTTAATTTATTCGGTTTCTTATTGTTAGTAAAATGGTAATCAATTATATGATCATTATCATGAATTAATATTATTAGAAAGTATTTGATAAGGTAAAATAGATATTTTTTGTACCTTTTCTTATGATGATTTCATTAAATAGATAGGTTATATTCAGTAGGGGAAATATAGATATTACATGTATATATAAAATTATAAAGTAATTATAAATATCGTATTGCCTATTGTAAATACATGTGTTTTTTTGTGAAAAAATTTATTGGATTAGATAGAATCTTCATGCTGGTTTTTTTATTTTTTTTAGATGAAATTGATATGTTAATTTCTGATGTTATCAAGTAACCTATTATAATTGAAATGATGAGAGGTATTATAAATAAAAATAAAACCAGAGAAATTATTCAAATGAATATATAATTTTGCTTTAATCTTTCCAGCAAGCTCTTACAAAACAGCCTATATTGTCCCAAAATGTATTTATAGTATGATAATCTGGATGATGTGATTCCCTATGAAGAAATTTTTGTAGTGTTTCTATATGTAATATTCCTTGTTCTCCGCGAGTGTATGCAATAATTATATTGTGTTCTGATTTGTTAATAAGTTCATTACTTAACATATGATCTGCGCTGGTTGCGATATTTTTTGCAAGTCCATTATTATCTTTTATATGATGTAATGCTCTGTATTCTCTGTCACTTAACTCGAGCAAGGCTCTTAATAGCACTGTTACAGCTAAAGTGATTTTCTTAACATCTAACAGCCTAAGCTCAGCGACAATCATTCTTACTTTCACTGCATCTTCAGGAATATTTATTCCTATTTTTGTTCTTCCAAAAATTTTATTACGTTCTGCTGGTGATTTTCTAGGAATTCTTCCTCTTTTACCTTGTATTGATTTTCTTGATAATTCGTCATTACAATTTTTATTATAAGTATTTTCGTCTTTTTGTTTTGTATTATCTTTTAAATTATGGCTGAAATTTTGAAGTGAGTTTTTTTCATCTGCATCAGTTTTTATTGTGTTATCTTCATATGTTTCTATATCTAAGATCCCTGCATAATTCCTTACACTGTTTAAGTAATTAGTAGCATGCTCTGGCTTAAATACATCATTTACATCAACTATTTTATTTGAGAAGTCATTATTTATTTTAGAAGCCATTTTAATGATTTTTTCTTTTGATAAAATAGGTTTCAACTGATCATTTTCTATTTCGAATCCAAGAAGATTAAGATTTTCTTTATTAAAAAAACGAGCAGTTGTACTTATGGGAAAGTCATCTTCAACATCAAGGCCTTCTTTTTCAGCCCAGCACATATATTGGCCAGCTCTTTTATAGTCTGATGGATGTTCATTATTTAATAAAAATATTGTCTTCATATAAGCGGACCAATCATATTGACCTGCCCCATCTCTTGTTCCTGAATGCCTGGCTATAATTTCATTAATTATAGCTTCTTTATTTTCGCTTGATAAACAATCAATAAATGATGTTATATTATGTTTATAGTTATTACTAATGCTTATTATTTTATTTTTCAGATGAGGTTCTGGACATATTTCAGGGGAGTTTAGCAGTTTTAAAGCAGTAATTCTTCTATTTCCATCCTTAACAATCCATTTTCCATTATATGTTGGTGTGATTAAAATAGGCATTGTTGTTAATCCATTTTTTGCTATATCTTCAATAAGTATTAACATTTGTTTTTCTTTACGTAATATTCGAGAAATACAATTTTTTTGATCACTACCAGCTCTAATTCTAGCATTTTCAGTATCCATAAGGAGATCATTAATAGAAATATTTTTTTGGAGTATGAAATCTTTTCTACTCATTAGATTAAGTCCTTAACTTATTATGTGAATTAATTATCATTTTAGTTTAAAATGATATTTTATAAATTATCTAATTTTGGATATATCTTTGCCTATGTGATTTTGTTTTTTATTAAATTATATTATTCTAGTTCTAGTTCTAGTTCTTATAGAAAGAATAATTGATACAATTTTTTATTATGGAGAAAAAATATGATGATGTTTGTGGTCACGCTACCGCCCAGAGGTTCGCGGCCATCCTCAGACCATTAGTTTTCATTATGGATAATACTTTAGATTAATTCCATGATTCTATCCAATGATAGAGCATGAATTTGAAAGATATATTGGTAAGGTAAATATATAATATAATGATTATTAAGATTTTTTTGGTGTTAATGTGGAAATATTGACCGATAAATTAATGTTGAATAATTAATTTTTTCTGAAAAAAATAGTTATATTTTAGCTAGAATATAAACAACTAAATTGTTGTGATGAACCTTGGAGTAAAAAGCTATAGGACAGAGTGAACTATATTTCAGAACAGAGATATAGCCTAGAACTATATTCGGTCAAGCTTTCAAATAAAAATAATGAGTTTCTGAGGCTCTTCTACGGGCAGGAAAAAATTATTATTATGCTCATAATATATTGATTTTATACCAAGAAACTCTTGCCAAACAAGAAATTATATGACAAAAAATACAGGCCACACCAACTGGGCTACCGTTTAGGAATTTGATTCCGACGTCTTCCCTTTTGGTTACGCTGGCCTACTCTACTTGTAATCTTACTCCTCATCCTTACTAACGTTCATTACTCATACATCCTTTCTATGCTTGCATTATGGCTGGTCTAGTATCGGTTTATCCGAGTTGATGATAAAGAATGGCGTGAGAGCTATCCAATATTAAAAGAATATTGGGCGAATTATCCAGATACCAGAACGAGTATAGGAACTCGTTGTTATTACTGTGGTTCAAATCGTATTTACAGTTACTTATGGCGGAAAATTCCTGACAAGAGAGTTCACTACTGTCGTCAATGTCGTGAAGAGTTATATCGAACTGGAGAGTAGAAGGGCTGTCGGAGTTGAGGATCGCCGCAACTCCTTCCACAAAATTTACTAACCTACAAAAACTTCCTCAACCATTAACCTCCACCTCAGCCTTCTTCTTAACCACCCCATAAACCCCAGCCGTCAACACCGTCCCGATCACAATCGCCCCCAAATAATTCATCACCGGCGTAATCGCTCCCGGTATCAGTAACACAAACAACCCACCATGCGGAGCCATCAGCTGCACGCCAAAATACATCGAAAGCGCCCCCGTCACTGCACCGCCCAGAATACAACTCGGCAGTACCCGCACCGGATCTTTCGCCGCAAATGGAATCGCCCCTTCTGAGATAAAGCACAGCCCCAGCACCAGTGCCGCTTTTCCGCCTTCGCGTTCACTTTGGTCAAATTTATTCCGCGCAATCACCGTCGCCAGCCACATTGCCAATGGCGGAACCATCCCCGCCGCCATAATCGCGGCCATCGGGCCGTAAGTCTGGGCGCTCAACAAACCGACGCCAAACGCATAAGCCGCTTTATTCACTGGCCCGCCCATATCCGTGCACATCATCCCGCCCAGAATGGCACCGAGGATCACCGCATTGGTGGTTCCCATTGATTTCAGCCAATGGGTCAGCCATTCCATCATTGACGCGACGGGATTACCGACGACGTAAATCATGGTTAGCCCTGTCACCAGCGTGGCGACCAGCGGGATAATCAAAATGGGTTTCAAGGCTTCCATACTTTGCGGTAAGCGCAGTCGGGTGGTGAGCAGCATGGCAATGTAACCCGCAAGAAAGCCGGAAATGATCCCGCCGAGGAACCCGGCGCCGGTACTGACGGCGAGCATGCCGCCCACCAGTCCGGGAGCGAGTCCGGTGCGTCCTGCGATGGAGTAGGCGATGTAACCGGAGAGCACTGGCACCATCAGCGAAAGTGCGGAGCCGCCGCCGATTTGCATCAGGGCTGCGGCCAGTGTACCGGATTCTTTAAATGCTTCTATGCCGAAGACAAATGACAGGGCGATGCACAAACCCCCCGCGACGACCATCGGCAGCATGTAGGAAACGCCGGTCATTAAATGCTGGTAAGCGCCTGTGCCTGCGGGTTTGGGGTTATTGGAGACAGAAATTTCACGCTTGGCGCTATAAATCCCGGCGGTGGTCAGTGCTTTATCCAATTCTTGGGCGGTTTTTTTCAAGGCCGCGCCTGTGGAGGTGCGGTAGAGGCGCTTGCCGGAAAATGGGGTAAGGTCAACGTCGATATCTGCTGCCACAATCACCACGTCCGCTGCCACGATTTCTGCGCTTGTGATGGCGTTGTTGGTTCCCACGGAGCCACGGGTCTCTACTTTGATCTGCCAGCCGCGTTTTTGTGCTTCGGTCTCCAGCGCCTTCGCTGCCATAAAGGTATGAGCCACGCCTGTCGGGCAGGCGGTGATCGCTACGATGTTCATTGTGTTGTGCTGAACCGTGTTATCCGGCGAGTGATGGCTATATTGGGATTGATAAACGCTGGCCTGGTTTTTGGCATGACTGATAAAGGTATCGGCTTCGCGGATCGCCTGTTCCGCGCTGCCCGCAAAAGTTTTTTTGCCATGCAGATTAACGTTATCAGGCGCAGAATCGCCGATGATAATCACCAGTTCTGCGCTGTTCACGTCCGTGACAAGGGAGAGGCCGTGTTGGGCGGCGATGGTCTCCAGTGTATGTTTGGCAAGGTAAGCGCGCGCCTGTCCCTGCTGATTGTCGGTAAGAATCAATGTATTCATAGGGTTTCCTTCTCGCTGTTTTCCTTTTTGCTTTTTTATTTTTTCTAATTGTTTTTCGCTGATTGAGTGTGCAGAGGAGTGAGTTCTACTCGTGCCATCATGCGAGCCAGTTGCTGACGGTCAATGCTGCCGACGCTGCTTTGGCTGACGGTCAGGGCGGATATGGCGGTGGCGAGGCGTAGAGTATGCTCGCTGGGTTGCCCCATCATCAGGCCGTAAATCAGTCCACCGACCATCGCATCCCCTGCGCCAACGGTGCTGACGATTTCACAGTGCGGTGGTTTGGCGAGCCATGTGCCAGAGGCGTTGACCAAAATGGCACCTTCATCTCCCAGTGATATCACGACATGAGAGACGCCTTGGGCGCGCAGTTGATGGGCTGCGGTGACAATATCTTCTTGTGTCGGCAGTGGTCGGCCAGCCCAGATCTCCAGTTCATGGCGATTCGGTTTGACCATCCAGGGCAGGGCTTTAAGCCCGGCAACGAAGGCTTCCCGGCTGCTATCAAACACCACGCACATGCACTCTTCGCGCAGGCGCTGCATCCAATGGGTGAAGTCATCCAAATCGACACCTGCGGGCAGGCTGCCGCTGACGCAGACCATACTGAACTCACGGAGCCATTGGAGGGAGCGGTTGGCGAATTGTTGCCATTCTTCTTTGCTGACGCTGAACCCTGAGAAGTTGAAATCAGTGACGATGCCGCTCTGTTCGGTGAGTTTGACGTTGATGCGTGTCCGACCTTCCACAAGCTGGAATTGATTGTTCATGCCCAGTTCGGTGAAGGTGTTCTGGAAGCTGTCCTGATTATCTTTTCCCAGAAAACCGCCAACGGTAACGTCAATACCGAGGTTTTTGAGGATTTTACCCACGTTGATGCCTTTGCCGGCAGGGAATAATCCAGCGGTCTGGACGCGGTTTACCTCACCGATGCTGATATCCGTGGTCAACCCGACTAAATCATAAGCAGGGTTAAGGGTGATGGTTGCCACTCTTTTGCTCATGCGATTTCCCCACCCATGTTCTGCTCAATCAAGGCTGTGATCGCTGTCAGTGCTTGTTCTGCGTCTGAGCCAACCGCGGTGAAGCGAATGCGTTCGCCTTTTTTGACGCCCAGACCCGCAACTTGCATCAGTTTGCGGCCATCAACGGGAACACCTGAGCCATCAAGGTGGGCGATGGTGATCTGGCTGTTGAATTGTTTGATGGTATTGACCAGTAGTGAGCTGGGACGAGTATGCAACCCATGTTCATTGGGCAGGATAAAATCTGCGCTCAGTGCCGTCGCTTCCTGCGGTGTCGCTGTTGTCAGCAGTGCGATGATGGCTGCGGCATCGGGTGCGGAGTACAGGCGTTCGGCCTTGTTTTGTTGCAGCAGGGTGCTGATAGGGCTCAGCAGGCTTTGCAGTTGATCATCCGCATAGGCGATGGTCATCAGTACTCCAACTGGCTGCCCGTCCATTGTGAATGGCGTTTTGGGTCTGGTAATCGCAACGGCATTGCGCAGGTTGCCTGTCGCGCTGTCACTCAACCAAAGCCCTTGGCCGAGATGAATTGGCGGTCTGGCTAGAACATCGGCAATGAATGCAGCATTCACCGCTTTGGCCTGTTGCAGGCGGGCGATATTCAGGGCCTGCAAGGTTGTCAGGTCATGAGCATCGATATCCAGTGTGATCGTTGACGCATCCAGAAAATGGGAGGAGGGTGTGCTCATTAATAAGCGATAGAGTTCGTCCGCCGAAGCGGTTTTTGCCATCTGGCTGGCGAGGTTTTCATCACTGATAATACGAGTCAGTTGATGCAGCAGGGTAAGGTGTTCGTCAGATTTGGCCGCGATGCCGATGACAATATGGACGGTCTGGTTATTTCCCCATGCTACGCCGTTAGGGAATTGCAAGACCTGTACGCCAGTGTGCAGCACTTGGTCGCGGGTTGCTGTTGTCCCATGTGGAATGGCAATGCCGTTGCCAAGATAGGTTGAGGACTGAATTTCACGCTCCAGCATTCCTTCAATGTATCTTTCACTGACATAGCCTGATGCGGCCAGTGCAGCGGCAACTTGTCGAATGGCGCTTTCTTTATTGTCAGCGTAAGCCGCTAGATGGATATCTTTTAACGATAGATGAAACATCTATTTATACCTTCTTATAATCAAATGAAACGATTCAGCTAATGAGGTAAAAAAAATGACGATGAATTAATTTACGTTATTTTTATTGTCGAATAAGTAAAAATAATCTTTATTCATTCTCTTCATATCGCATCAATATTCAAATGAACTCACCTTTTGGAGGTGAGGAGGTGATGCGATCCTTATTACCTGAATAGGGCTATTTATTTGTTTTTATTTGTGCAGATAGTCAATGTTAATTATCGGCAACAATGCGAACATATCGTCAAAAAGTTGGGGTGTAAAGTAGGGGGTTCGGATTATTTTCCTAAAGGGTGATAACGATCTTACTTATTTAAATTTTATTAAAAACAATGAATTATAAATTTTGTTATTAAAACAATAAAAAATAATTCGAATAATTTTATTGATTTCAAAAAAAGAATCGGATGGCGCGTTTTTGTCGAGGGGGAAAGGAAAGATAGCAGGGTCTGTATAACGCCGGAAGTGCGGCAAAGTCGCATGAACAGTGTTTTCAAGTGAGTTTTAATGGAGGGAAGAGCGGGTTTTCGTGTTTGAAGGATTTCATTGAAAGTAAAGAAAATTAAAAGTGATTGCAAAATACCCGATAGGAAATTATTTCCAGGTGTGTAGACTGGGGACAACATGGAGCGTGATGTTATCATTTATGAAATGATAACAAAAAATGACATATTGTTATTGTTTCGGCTTTCAATTTCAGCTTACTGCGTTTATTATGCGCGCTTCGTAATTTCAACCGGCGCCACTGGTTTGAGCTTCAGCGGAGAAACAATGACTCCTGCTGGCTGACACAGTCTTTTCCCGTGGCGGTTCTATCTGCATTATTTCAAGGGATAGATGATAGCATAAATGACTGAGAATACCTCTCTGACACCACTCGTTGAACTAAACACCCTGAGCAAGGGTTTCGACGGCAAACAAGTTATTTCACAGCTCGATCTGATTATCAATGATGGCGAGTTCCTGACCATTCTTGGGCCATCCGGTTGCGGCAAGACCACTGTACTCCGTCTGATTGCCGGGCTGGAAGATGCGGATAGCGGCAAAATTTTACTGGAAGGGCAGGATATCACTGATATTCCCGCCGAGCACCGTCACGTTAATACGGTGTTCCAAAGTTACGCGCTATTCCCCCATATGACCGTATTTGAAAACGTCGCTTTTGGATTACGCATGCAGAAAACACCGGCAAAGGAGATTGCCCCGCGTGTTGAAGAAGCGTTGCGTATGGTGCAGCTTGAAGAGTTTGCCCAACGGCGTCCGGCTCAGCTTTCTGGCGGTCAGCAGCAGCGCGTGGCGATTGCCCGTGCGGTTGTGAACAAGCCGAAAGTTTTGCTGCTGGATGAATCGCTGTCGGCACTCGACTATAAGCTGCGTAAGCAGATGCAAAATGAGTTGAAGGCTCTTCAGCGCAAGCTCGGCATTACCTTTATCTTCGTGACCCATGATCAGGAAGAAGCGCTGGTGATGTCAGACCGTATCGTGGTCATGCGTGATGGGCACATCGAGCAAGATGGTACGCCACGTGAGATCTACGAGGAGCCGAAAAACCTGTTCGTTGCCCGCTTTATCGGCGAAATCAATATCTTTGATGCCAAGGTGCTGCATCGCATTGATGAGCAGCGGATACGCGCTGACGTCGAAGGCCACGAATGCGATATTTTCACTTCGTTGCCAGTCACCGCCGGGCAAATACTGAAAGTGCTGCTGCGCCCGGAAGATCTGCGGGTCGAAGAGATCAATCATGGCGAGCAGGTGTCGGGTCTGGTTGGTTATGTGCGTGAACGTAACTACAAGGGCATGACGCTGGATTCGGTGGTCGAAATGGAAAATGGCAAAATGGTTATGGTGAGCGAATTCTTTAACGAAGACGATCCCGATGTTGACCACTCCCTGAACCAGAAGATCGCGGTCACTTGGGTAGAAAGCTGGGAGGTTGTGCTGGTCGATGAAGAAGACGCGTAAACTATTCCAGAATATCGTCATCACGGGCATAGTGTCTTGGCTGATGCTGTTCGTCTTTATGCCGAACCTGATGATCATCGGAACCAGCTTTCTGACCCGCGATGATGCCAATCTGGTACAGATGGTATTTTCACTGGACAACTATACCCGCTTGTTCGATCCGCTGTATGCCGAAGTATTGATACACTCGCTGGATATGGCCATCATCGCGACGTTATGTTGTCTGGTGATCGGCTACCCGTTCGCCTTTTTCTTGGCTCGTATGCCGGAGAAGCTGCGTCCGCTGATGCTGTTCCTGTTGATCGTCCCGTTTTGGACGAACTCTTTAATCCGCATTTATGGTTTGAAGATGTTCCTCAGCACCCGTGGCTATCTGAATGATTTCCTGCTGTGGCTGGGGATCGTCGATAAACCGCTGCGCATTATGTATACCTCCGAAGCCGTCGTGCTGGGGCTGGTTTATATCCTGTTGCCGTTTATGGTGATGCCACTCTATTCCAGTATTGAGAAGTTGGATAAACCCTGTCTGGAAGCCGCGCGTGATCTGGGCGCGGGAAAATTGCAGACGTTTATCCGCATCATTATTCCTTTGACGATGCCGGGTATTATTGCGGGTTGCCTGTTGGTACTGTTGCCGGCAATGGGGCTGTTCTACGTGGCTGACCTGATGGGCGGGGCGAAAAACCTGCTGATCGGTAACGTGATAAAAAGCCAGTTCCTTAATATTCGCGACTGGCCGTTTGGGGCGGCAACCAGCATATGCCTGACGCTGGTGATGGGGCTGATGCTGCTGGTTTACTATCGTGCGGCTAAGCTGCTGAACAAGAAGGTGGAACTGGAATGATCGGACGCCTGTTGCGCGGTGGTTTCATGACCCTCGTTTATGCTTATCTGTATATCCCGATCGTGATCCTGATCGTAAGTTCGTTTAACCAGTCACGGTTCGGCATTAGCTGGCAGGGTTTTACCACTGAATGGTACAGCCTGCTGTTCAACAATGACAGCTTGCTTCAAGCGGCGGGACACTCCCTGACGATGGCGGTCACTTCCGCCACGTTTGCCACTCTAATTGGTTCACTGACGGCGGTTGCTCTGTACCGTTATTCGTTCCGTGGCAAAAAGTTCGTGAGCGGTATGCTGTTCGTGGTGATGATGTCGCCGGATATTGTCATGGCGATTTCATTGCTGGTGCTGTTTATGCTGCTGGGCGTCTCACTGGGATTCTGGTCACTGCTGTTTTCGCATATCACGTTCTGTCTGCCATTCGTGGTTGTGACGGTTTATTCCCGTCTGAAAGATTTTGACGTCAAAATGCTGGAAGCGGCGCGGGATTTAGGGGCGGGTGAGTTGACCATTCTGCGTAAAATCATCCTGCCATTGGCGATGCCAGCAGTGATGGCAGGTTGGCTGCTCAGTTTTACCCTGTCGATGGATGATGTGGTTGTTTCCTCATTCGTGACGGGGCCAAGCTATGAAATCCTGCCACTCAAGATTTATTCGATGGTAAAAGTGGGCGTTTCGCCGGAAGTTAATGCATTAGCGACTATTTTGCTGGTAATGTCACTGATATTGGTACTGTTCAGCCAGTTTATTATGCGTGATCGTACTGACAAAGTTTAACGTTGATTTAAGCGTGGCCACAGGCTGGTCACGCTTTCGCGTTATTTGCAACATCGCTTTTTACCCTGAAAAATCAGAATTTCTTGCCAAAACGTCAATAAAACATGGAATAAGTGGCTTTACCCCATGAAATGTCGTTTCTATAATAGCCGCTTTTCTAAGGATAGGTTCACTCCGAGCCTATACAAGACTAACGCACCAACTGTGAGGGAAACACTGCATGAAAAAGTGGTTCTATCTGCTAGCCGCTGGGATGATGGCATTTAGCATTGGTTCGGTGAATGCCGCTGCCGCTGATGATGGCAAAACGCTGTATTTCTACAACTGGACTGAATACGTTCCGCCTGGTTTGCTCAACCAGTTCACTAACGAAACTGGGATTAAGGTGATTTACTCCACCTATGAATCCAATGAGAGCATGTATACCAAGCTGAAAACTTATAAAGACGGCGCTTATGATTTAGTTGTGCCATCCACTTACTTTGTCTCAAAAATGAGTAAAGAGGGGATGCTGCAAAAGATTGATACGAGCAAACTCAGCAATTTCAAAAATCTTGATCCGAATCTGCTGCATAAGTCTTTTGACCCGAATAACGAATATTCTATTCCCTATATCTGGGGAGCGACGGCTATTGGCGTCAACAGCGATAATATTGATCCAAAAACCATCAGCTCTTGGGCCGATTTTTGGAAGCCTCAGTATCAAAGCGCTCTGGTGCTGACTGATGATGCCCGTGAAGTCTTCCAGATGGCATTGCTGAAGCTGGGTTATTCCGGCAATACGACCAATCCGAAAGAGATTGAAGCGGCTTATCAGGAACTGCAAAAACTGATGCCAAACGTACTGGCATTCAACTCTGATAACCCAGCCAATCCATTTATGGAAGGTGAGGTTGATTTGGGCATGGTGTGGACGGGTTCTGCCTATGTAGCACGTCAGTCGGAAACACCGGTTGATATTATCTGGCCGAAGGAAGGCGGAATTTTCTGGATGGATAGCCTGGCGATCCCTGCCAATGCCAAGAATGTCGATGGTGCGATGAAGTTGATTAACTTCCTGCTACGCCCTGAGATTGCGGCACAGGTTGCGCAGAAAATCGGTTATCCGACGCCGAATCTGGCGGCGAAAAAACTACTGCCGGCAGAAATCACGGGAGACCCGTCATTGTATCCTGATGAAGCCATTATCCAGAAAGGGGAATGGCAGAGCGATGTTGGCAACGCCAATATCCTGTACGAAAATTATTTCCAGAAACTGAAAGCGGGTCAATAATCGGTAACAGTCTGAATAGCAGGGGAGCGGATGGCTCCCCTTTTTAATCTGTGCGGATTATTGCTTAAAGACTTGGCTACGGTGCCAAGTGACGAACTCTTCCAGCGGATAATATTCTTTTTGCTGAGGGAGCAGGATTGGCTGATCGGCAAAATTCCAGAAAAGCTGCTCCACCATCTGGCCGCCATTAATACCTTTTGAAACGATTAAATGCATACTATCGTCAAGACCAATTGAACCCATATCGAATGCAGAATGATGCAGCGAGCACAGTGCAAGCCCGTTGGTGACAGTGCAGGGGCCACCATATTGCTTCCATTTGATGTGTGCCGCTTCCAGCCCGACAGGGGTATTGTCATGGCGTAGATTGTAGCCACACACGGCACACTGATAGTTATAGGCACGCAATATATTCTGACGAAAATGTGGATCGCGTAACTTGCGGATATCACCTAAGGAGAAATCCAATTGATTGGCGATTAGCTCCTGTACGCTTTCAGGGAAATGTTCACTGAGAATCTGCTGTGCCAGTTTATCAATGAGCTCAGGCTTAGTTTGCAGTAATTGGTAGCTTGCCTGATCGAATCCTCCTATCACGCCATATTCAATCAACTCGCGCTTTGGTGGTTCTTTATTGCCTTTTTGGAGTGTGCAGCGTTCGGTATTCTGCAACTCCCAGAACCCATCGCCGCGTAACCGCCAGAATGGCATGGTTGGGTAATGATGCTTGCGCTTTGGGCCAAAATTGTTGAGTAACTCCAGTAATGGCTGGTGGAGCTCTTCCCCGTAGTTAAAGAGTCGCCCATGCTTTTTTTGGTATTGAGAAAGTACATACAGCAGTAATAACGGCTTATGTGGCGCACGTTGATCCCCCTTGCGCCATACCGAAAGGCTTGAGATAGCGGTTTGCAGTTTCTTGATCGTAAGCATGTGGGTTTTCTGACTAACGGGTAAAGGTATTGCGATCATGCTCGCAAAACGGGGAGAGGGCAAGGTGTTCAACATGTAGACGTCCTACCCGCTCTGAATGGGCAGGAGGCAAATAAGGTTTTATCAATACCCATGCGTCATCATCTTGTTCCGGTATTAAGACCAGATGATAATACTATCAGTTTGCCTTAAGGTCGCAGCTTTGAAGGTGAGTACCCTTGCAGCTTAGTAGGATCTAAATGACGTAATACGCTGAGGAAAGCCATTCGTTCGACGGTGCTATGAATATCAGTGGCCACAAATATCTCATAAACCATACCATTATGGTTAATAAAATAACTATAGCCGCTTTCGGAAGATGGAGAAATATTGTAAACAAAAACATTCTCAATCCATTTTCCTCTAGGGTATTTATTCTTAAATTCAGAAATAACTTTTTTCATAGGTTTTGGATGAAAATAAAAATAAATTTTGGAGCTAAATGATTCTGATGGGAACCTTACCAATATGGAATTGAACCAATCTTTATCTTTGGAAAAATCTTTAGTATCAGCCAACTTATCATTCATTTTTTTGATAAGAACCTTATGGATTTCTTGACTGTCAAAACTATCGGATATTTTTATTCCGTATTTTTTTTCAAAGTCAGTTTGAGATAGTGAAACATCCTGTATATTGGCGATTTCTCCTCGGTATTGCTCATCCATAGTACGTAGCATAATATAGGCTTTTTTTATGGTTTCTAATTTAGGTGCGTTAGCAAGACCGATAAAATAATGTTGGGATTTTTCATCATATTGATAATAAACTGCTTCCAGTTCACCGTGCATATTGTAGTAAATAGCGCCCTGTTTATCTTGATATAATATTTCATCTTGTATCTCTAACCATGATGAATAATCGAATTTATCTTTGAGGGATTTAATAATAAATAATTCACCAATAAGTTGACTGTTTTGATTTTTGAAATTATAAATTGTATTATCTTTACTCTCCAAATCAATACGTAATCCACCCATGTTACGAAAATATATACCAGAATTAATTTCATTTAAAGAGCCTGATTCTATCGGCTCGAGTTTAATACTAAAATCGTCTAAATAGGTTAACTGACCAAAGAAATCCTTAAAAACAAGTTCAGCCAGTTTTTCTTTCTGTGCAGCATATAATTTTTGTTTTTTAATTTCTGACTCTTTGAATTTATTTTGTATATCAAGAAGTCTTTTATCATTTTGTTTAACTTTATCTAATTCAAAGGTAATTATACAATTGTAAAAACCACAGATTCTCTTTTTATCACCAACTAGTTTGACACCTGAAAACGTGTTTTTCAGAGTAAGCATGTCATGGCCAATCTCAAGCCTGTTATCCTTGATCGCTGTTTTTTCTGGTTTAACACCGGTAAAGTAGCTGGCCTCATCAGGAGTCAGAAAAAAATACATATAATCTTTTTCTCCTTTGATTTTCTTTGCAATTAATTCCTTGAAATCCTCAATCCCTTCGTCTTCATCAAAAATGACGTCAATATTTTTGATAAGATAATAGCCTTCGTCAGCATCACCACAACCTGACAAAAATAACGTAAGTACAAACACTAAACAAAACCTTTTCATTTTTCCTACCTATTTTAATCCCGAATTGTATTTAACACTAATAATAAAATGATGTTAATATTATTCATTAAATTTATTTGAATTTTAAGCGATCTAATCTCGTTAATTCAAGATATTAAAAAACACCCATTAATTCTGAGTCTGTTTCTGCTTAATCAACACATACGATTCAACCATTAAATAAAATGTGAATCTGTCTGCTAGAGTCATTCTGGTGGCAATTTACCTTATTAAACGAAATACATAATTTGGGGGTTTTAAGGTGATTTTTTGTCGGTATCAGAAAGGCCTTTACAATCTCAGAATTCATGGATAGAGTAACGCCGCTAAAATCTTCCTGAATTGAGCTGCTGCAGGAAAAACAACACTTCTTCCCCATGAAAACGGAAGAAGCAATTTTTTGTTTTTCTAGGTAGCCAACATGTCTACGTTTACTCGTTTACAAAAACGTTTATCCCGTCAGGGAATCGAAACCCAGTACGAAAATAATATCTATCGTTTCAATAAAGAGCAAATTGAAGCTGAAGTTCTACTGCCTGAATCCTTGCCATTGGAAGAAAAGGCCGTACAGCAATTACTTAACCTTGCTTCTGTTCACGTACCCGGCAGCGACGCGAAAGTGTGTCGTACCAGAGCGACACCGGATTTTCATCCGGGAGCGGTGGCACCAGTGGGCAGCATTGTGGCAACGACAACGGATCTGGTGATCCCTGCTGCCATTGGGACAGACATCAACTGCGGTATGCGCCTGCTGACAACGGGTTTGAGCTATGCGGAAGCGTATAGCCAAAAAGAAGCCTTGATTCAGCAGTTAAAAAATACCCTATTGCTGGATCAACGTGATGTACCCGTCACACCAACCTCATTCAGTGCCCTGTTTGACGAAGGGCTGGCGGCATGGTTACAGGAATTACCTCAACAGGGGGTCTGGCAACAGGCCGATTTCAAGCGCATGCATGCCGAATTAAACGCGATACTGAGTACTCAGGCAGTACAGGCGCATAGCCGATACGCACCTGAAGCCTTTTTCGAGCAACGTGAAATCATCCGTCCGGCAAGCTTGGGTACGGTGGGTTCAGGCAACCACTTTGTTGAACTGCAAATCGTCGATACCATTCTGGACAGGCACGCGGCTTACGCGGCAGGCCTGCATGAAGGTGAGGTATTGATGATGATCCACACTGGCTCACGGGATGTGGGTTTTTACATCGGCCAGCGTTGGATGGATAAAGCGAGGGCTTTATGGCCGGCTACGGCAAAATATCCATCTTCTGGCCTATTTGGTCTGACAGATGAACACGCTCAGGGATATTTTCTGGCGATGGGCTGTGCGGCGCGTTATGCGTGGGCGAATCGCATTGTTTTGACGGAACTGGTGCGCGCGGCTTGGAAACAGGTTTTTGGGCAGGATAAAAGTAAGCTGATTGTGGATCTCTCGCATAATATTATCTTTCCTGAGCAGGGTATGAATCTCCATCGCAAAGGCGCTACACCTGCACGGGCAGGGGAGTTGGCGTTAATTCCCGGCTCAATGGGGGATTATTCTTACCTTGTATTGGGGAAAGGCAATGAAGACTGGTTGTGGTCGTGTTCACACGGAGCCGGGCGTTCGGTACGCCGTCAGGCAATGCGGAATAAAGTGCCTGATCTACAAAAAAATAGTCGATTGCCGTGGCAGTGCATCACTTTGAAAAGCGATCGCCTGCGTGAAGAAGCGCCTGAGGCTTACAAGCCAATTACGCCGGTGATTGAGATCCAAGAACAGGCTGGGTTAATTCAGCCCGTGGCAAGGGTCAGGCCATGGATCACGTTCAAAGCTTGATATCTGATTGAAAATGCAAAGGCTGGTTTTTACCAGCTTTTGCATAATATGAATAATAGGTTTATTTGTTTATGATTTATCTATTTTTTGGTTATTTTGTCGTTTTATTGTCATGGGTGTTTGTTTCATTTTTAGTTAATAAAATAATGATTGAAATAAAAAAACTATATTTCAGGCAATACAGGCGCATAGTCGATATGCACCTGAAGCCTTATTAACGATTTCCTGTAAAAATTTACTGGGATACGATGATAGAAACTGAGTTATATAACATGGAAATAGAAAAAATGAACATAGTCAGAGATGCGACACGATACAACAGTGTTGGCTTGAACAATCGTCCAGTGTTCCACAAAGGCATACTGGCACCGCAGACAGTCCATAGCAGGGAAATAGGTAGAAGAGCAAAGAGTATACTTAGTATGGCAAAATAATAATCATGCTGATTGAGGAATGCAGATGTTGGGATAATAAAAGCAGAAAATATAAAAGACTTGGGGTTGAGCAGGGTAGTGAATAATATTGTCATTGTAGTCACATGGTAATCATACCCCTGTAGGGAAAAATGCCATATTTTTACTGCCAGATAAGCGACATAGAGAGCAGAAATTAGTTTTATTGTGAGTAAGAGAAGGGGGCTATGCTTTGCCAGAACAATAATTAATAGTCCCCAACTACTTATTGATAGTAAATAACCTATACATTCGGCAAGAATTAATTTAAGGCTTTTTATTATCCCTTGAGAGAATCCTGAACAGAGTAGTAAGGTATTTGTTGGGCCTGGCATTATAAGTAATAGGGCACTGGTATAAATTATCTTGAAGCAATCGTTTATCTGAAGCATTTTATTGCCCTCTTTAATAATCAATAAAATATAACTCCCCATTTGATTCATAACATGAATTAAATGGGGAGTTATATTAATTACTTATTTTTGAAGATGTTTCCATCTATTTCTGTTAGTCTTTATTAATTCTCACTAAAAAATTGATTTGGTTATGAATAATACTCAACAACAAGATAGAGTTAAAAAAAATTGTATAGATATCGGTAACAAGGTAAAACGATTGCGTTTAGCTAGAAATATTTCTTTAAACGAACTTTCTAAGTTGTCTGGTGTATCTAAGGCCGCACTATCTCAATTGGAATCTGGCAACTCTAACCCTCGAATTGATACATTAGATGCTATTGCAATTGCGCTACGTCTTCCGCTGGGAGATTTATTTGGCAGCAATAATGAGCGCTACCCCTATCTGGAAAAAAATATTCCAATGGAGGATACATATTCCCAAGTGATGAAGTTTCGTATCGGCTTGGGGAGTGTTGCTGAAATATGGCATTTACAAATGAATCCAGGGGTTATTATTAGTAGTCCCGCTCATACAGTAGGGACTCATGAACACATTATGGTTCATGATGGTGTCTTAATGTTACGACTTTCAAACGATGAAAGTGTGATATTAAATCCCGGTGACTTTTATGCATTCTCTGGTGATATCATACATTCCTATATATGTATTGATGTTGCAGTTAGTGCAACAGTAGTCATGTCTTATTCAATTCAAAGTTAATAATCATGGGGGGAAGACGGCCCCCATCATGTCAACATAATTATAGCTGCTTACTATCGATATGAGGACGTTGATTACTCATAGCGTTTTCCTTCTACGATACGCCCTAGCAGAGCGGCACAGACAATAATGGCTCCGCCAATGCCCTGCAAAATACCGATAGTTTCTCCCATAATCGCGACAGCAAACAGGGCTGCAAACGCGGGTTCCAACGACAAGATCAGGCCAACCCGAGTAGGACTGGTGGTTTTTGCTGCATAGAGTTGCATCAGAAAAGCAAAAGCAGTTGCCAGCAAGCTCAGAAACAGAATATATCCCCAAACATCGAATGTAATGGTTGGAATGAGGAGCAGTGATGCTGAATCAGTCATTAAAACAAAGGCTAACCCAAGTACGGAGACTGTCACTAATTCAACCAGTGTGATATTAACCAATGAGTAGGATTTACCGGATGTCTGCTTACCAAACATAAAAATTTGGAAACCGCGGATCAGCGCTGCAAGCAGGATCAACCAGTCACCGTTATTAAAGCCAAAGTTGCCTGTATTGGAAAAACTTAATATTCCACCTCCGGCTAAAGAAATAAAACAGGTAAAGTAAATAAACTTACTTTGCTTACGTTTGCCAAATATACGCTCAAAAAAGGGGACGATAACGACAGACAAGGCGATAAGGAACCCAGCATTGGATGCTGTAGTGTACTTTACTCCCAAGGTTTCAAAGGTCAGGATGGCGTACAGCAGGCAGCCGAATATAAGGCCATTAATAATTTCCCCTGGTTTGATGTTACGCAGGCGTACCCGAGTGCCAAGAAACATAAAAGGTACAGATAGAGCAAAGCGCAGCATCAAAAATAACGGTACAGTCAGCCCGGCTTGAATGATCAATTGCATCAGCGAATAGCTGGCGCCCCAAGAAAGGGCAACAGCCAGTAGTCCCAGATCTAGCAGATAAAGCCGTCTACGGGATAGAGGTAATGCATCATGAGACATTGTCAGTCCTTAAAATAATATGGCTGGCGTCGTAGCTGATACGTAGAGTTCCCTTTTTGAACTTGATCGACTTAATGGTAAATTCATTGATTTTGTTCAAATTATCGACATGTGTGCCCGCGCAAGGCATGGGTTCAGTGCCTGCAATTAAACACAGTCGGGTATCCGCTTCATACCAAGTTGTTACTTGCCCGCCATCACGTAGTTTAGTGTTGATAGTCGTTTCGATATTTTGTAAAGATAGCTGATCGGAGGGGATGGCACTGGAGCCGATAGGAGAGAACTCAACGCGTGACTCTCCGGGAAAGTGGTGGCCACTGATTGCCATCCAGCCATATTGACGCATTTCCCAGTTCAGCAGGTGACCAGCAGTGTGTAGTGCTGCATGACATATGCGGGCCTCTTCTGATAGTTTTGAGTTCAATTGTGTACCCAGTGGGGCATGAAGTGCGGATTCCGGATACACGACTATCTGCCCTGTAGCCTGCTTTCTAACCTTCACGGGGACGTTATTCACCCAGCCAATATCGGCGGGTTGCCCCCCGCCTTGTGGATGAAATAGGTTGTTATTTAAAGCAATCCATTGTCCCCATTCATCGGAACCACTGGCGATAACTTCGCCAGTGGAGAGGAAACAGTATGTATTGTTGAGATAGCACTGAATTTGAGTCATCAGAACATCTTCCTTCATAGCGGTATAAAGGGTTGATCAAGTAAGTTATGAGAAGCAATCCGGTTGTTGGTGTTACGGCTCTGGCCTGACACGATCACGCAGCCAAATTTATCAAGCGGGATATTGCCACCATATTCGTAGACATGATCAGTATTGGGATAAATATCGACATAGCTTGGTGCATAGCGGGTAGCAAATCCCATACGGTAGTGTTTCTCAGAAGTATTAGGATAAGAAGCATGCATCAAGGTTGACCAGAAGATCACACATTGACCCGCTTTCATCACGAGTGATACAGCTTGGTTTCCACTCAGGATCGACTTGCAGATTTCGATAATCATAACCAAAAAAGCCACGGTTTCCTCCTTGATTGTTCGTAATTAAAATACAATAGATAAGTAAAACGAACAAATGTTTTTTATATGTTAATAAAAAGATGAATTATTTTATTTTGTTAATATAATTTAACTTAACAATCAGTATTCTGAACTAATTTTATTGTGGGCTTTTTGCCGTATAGAGATGATCTTAATAAGATTGTGTGGGAATTGTTTCTAATAGTTAATAATGTATTCTGTTATCTAATATTGATAAAATCTGATTTTATATTTTTTATCATCTCACCGGTATCAACATCTGTTGGTACCGGTGTTTTATTATCTATTTGAATAATAAATTAATGACTATTTTGCCGCGTCCAACGCTTGTGAAAGATCGGCAATAATATCGTCGCTGTGCTCTATTCCAATGGAAAGACGAATCAAATCTCGTGATACACCCGCTTTTACCATTTCTTCATCGTTTAACTGGCGGTGTGTGGTTGATGCCGGATGGCAGGCCAGAGATTTGGCATCGCCGATGTTGACCAGACGTACGATCAGTTCCAGTGCATCAATGAAACGTGTGCCGGCTTCTTCTTCTCCCTTGATGCCGAAGGACAGCACAGACGAAGGTTTCCCCCCCATGTAGCGTACCGCCAGTTCATGCTCTGGGTGTTCAGGCAATCCGGCGTATTTAACCCAAGATACTTGAGGATGCTCATTCAAGTATTGTGCGACTTTCAAGGCATTTTCAGTATGGCGTTCCATGCGAAGCGCTAATGTTTCAAGCCCTTGCAGGATCAGGAATGCACTGAATGCCGAAAGTGTGGCACCAGTACTGCGCAGTGGCCCAACACGGCAGCGGGCGATATAGGCGGCTGCACCAAAATGTTCGGTATAGATAATTCCGTGATACGACGCATCCGGTGTGCTGAGAATAGCAAAACGATCTTGATGTTCTGCCCACGGGAATTTGCCTGAATCGACGATAATACCGCCAATAGTGGTGCCATGACCGCCGATGTATTTGGTCAGAGAGTGGATGACGATATCTGCACCATGTTCAAACGGACGGCATAAGTAGGGGGTTGCGACGGTATTATCGACAATCAGCGGGATACCATATTTATGGGCAACATCTGCCATTGCTTGGATATCAATGATATGACCACCGGGATTGGTGATGGATTCGCAATACACGGCTTTGGTTTTCTCATCAATCAATGCTTCGATGGCTGCAATATCGTTGTGATCAACGAAACGGGTCTCAATCCCCATGCTTGGGAAAGTGTGCGCCATCACGTTATAGGTTCCACCATAAAGTTTTGCCACGGAAACGATGTTATCTCCCGCTTGGGCAATGGTTTGGATAGCATAGGTGACGGCTGCCATACCTGAAGCAACAGACAGCGCACCAATGCCACCTTCCAAGGCCGCAATGCGCTTTTCCAACACATCATTGGTTGGGTTCATCATGCGGGAGTAAATGTTACCTTCAACTTTTAAATCAAATAAATCAGCCCCATGCTGGGTATCATCGAAGGCGTAAGACGTTGTCTGGTAGATGGGAACGGCAACTGCTTTGGTGGCAGGATCTGGCGAATAACCGGCATGAATGGATAGAGTTTCTAATTTCATTGTTATTTCCTGTAATTAATTGAAATCGTTAAGTGAATTCGTATTTACGTTAGAGACTGCCAATCAAAAGTAGCGGCGATTTTATCTACACTGATGCAAGGGCTCCTTTTAATTGAATATCTGGGAAAAGCAGTTTGACGCTTTTCTGAATCAGAGGACATCATGAAAATATTTCATATAGAGAAAAACATCAATGTCATGACGTTGATTTATCCTTTTGTTAACTAATTAAATTACAATAAAATTTATTACTGATTGACAAAATAACAGAGGTTATTGGCGTGTGCCAAAAATAAATATTAAAATAGAACAATTAGATATCGAATTTTAGTCAAGGTTCATTTTAGTTTTTTCAGTGAAATATAATGATAAGTAAATAATTAAGCTAAAATATTAATAATCCAGTATTAAATATATATAAAAGCAAGGCGTGATTTTAATATTGAGTACGCTTTGTTTTTTTATTCCTTACTCACTGTTTTAATTATTTATTATTTAGTAAGGTTATTAATTTATTAAGTGATAATCGCAATACCTATCAAATAGCATTATTACCCTGAGTTAGTGGGTTGTATGCTTGACCTACTCTCTCTTTAAATATATAAACTCACACTCTATTGCTAAATGTAAAAATATATAGTGGGTTTAATCACGGTTTTTCGATAAGGGCATCATAAATGTCGACGCTGATTAGTTGTAATAGAATTAGCTTTAGTGTTAATTCAAAACTACTTTTATTAGCCTCATTGTTGAAGCTTATCAAAAGTCAAAAAATACCGATGGGGAAGAGTTAGGAGAACCCGCTTATGATACCGAGAATATTAACTTATCACCGCAGTGTAATATGGGATATCTCGATCAGGAACTGGAAAAAATCCCGCTGAATGAATCGATTTTCGATGTCGTGAGAAATAATACACCGAATCTTGATGACATATCCTGTAAGCAGCAACTGATTGCGACGGGGTTTGAATATGCGGATTTTAATAAACTTGTCGGCAGATTAAGCGGTGGTGAACGCTCCAGATTGATGTTTTTGATACTGAAATTAAATAAACCTAATTTTCTGATCCTTGATGAACCGACAAACCATCTGGATATTTTCGGTAAAATGGAATTGGAAAATGAGCTGATTGATAATGAATTGACGATATTAATTACCTCTCATGACAGGGCGTTTATCGATAACGTCGCCAATCGTTTTCTGCTAATTAAAAACGGTAGGCTGGAGGAAGTTTCATCCAGCAATGAATATTATAACTCACTTAATGAAAAAACGCTGATTAAGAGTAATGAGAAGATTCATGATGATGTTATCGCGTTATCTGATGAACATGAAATTCTTTACCGGATTACGGAATTGGAAAAAAATCTGGCGGATGATTTGGCAAGAAAACCTAAGCATCAAAAGCCTAAAAATCAAGAATTTTGGCGCCAGGAGATTGAAAAGTTATATGGGATGTTAGAGTTAGCATTATAGATTTCATAAACTCAGAAATTAAACCAGCAGTCTCTCAATTATATGAAAAAAACAATGCTTCTCTGACAATGCAAATTGATCCGGTTAAGGGGGCTTTTCGTTGGATATCTAATTCATCACATATTGAAAATTCTGATTTAAAGAGAATGGCTGATCATATAATTAGTTTGGATAGACTCCTTTTATCTAATCCAAATCTTCCTTTGAAGAGTTTATTATCTCAATGCAGAACCCTTGGAATTATTTAGTATTAAAATTAATTGAGTGTCCAGTATCATATTGAATACTAGACACTCATAATTCACTCATTCTTAAATAGATTTTCAACCATGAAATTGACAAATACTCTTAGCTTAGGAGATAAATATTTGCTTGAAGGCCAAAGTATCCTGCATGTCGTTATGTCATTATTGAAATCATTCAGAATTGTTATCAGCTTTCCTGTTTTCAACTGTTCTTTGATGGCTAAATCAGGAATACAAGTAATTCCAAGACTATTTTCTGCAAAAGACACGAGAGGGTCAAGTGTGTTAGTTACCATTCTGGTAGGCCATTCTAGCTGTAAAGTTGGGTTATCTTGACTTATTGGCCAAATATCCAGCTTGCCTGTGCTCTTATAACGGTACATCATGCAGGAATGATTAATCAGTTCTTCTGGTTTTTTAGGTATTTCAAATTTTTGAAAGTAGGTGGGAGAACCGACGATAACTCTTTTGTAAGAGCCTAGCACACGCGCCATTAATCGTGAATCAGCAGGTTCTCCGGTGCGTATTACGGCATCGAATCCTTCTTCAATTAAGTCAACTAAGCCGTCAGTGCTGTCTATTTCTAATTCAATTTCTGGGTACTGCTGACTGAACTCGGCAAACTTGGGCATAAAGAGTACGCCAATTGATGGCATACTCACTTTTAACTTTCCAGACGGTACAGATTGTGACTGGGAAAGTTCATTTTCTGCGGCTTCTATTTCATTCAGAATGCGGCGGCAGCGTTTGAGAAAAAGTGTACCTTCTGGAGTTAGGGTCACTGTGCGTGTGGAACGGTGGAAAAGTCGTACGCGTAGCTTTTCTTCGAGGCGACTTATTGCCTTGCTTATAGCGGAGGATGACACGCCGAGTTGATTGCCTGCTGCCGTGAAACTCCGTACTTCACTGACTCGAACAAACACTTCAAGGACGCTAAAGTTATCCATTACTCGTTTTCCTATTGATGACATATTTGTCATATATATTTTGAACTATAGCCTATTTTTAATACTAATATGCGCCTTCATACTGTGTACCTATGAGCCGATCTAGCAATCCACATATTCTGTGAACTTCATAGGGTGCGTATAATTTAAATCGCTCTTATGTATTTTCAGATAAAGAATTTTACAGGAGGGCAGTTAAGTGAGATCAACCACAAGTCACACGGGTGAAACAAATGCTTTGCCATTAGCGTCATTGCTCGCATTGGCAATGACGGGCTTTTTGGCGCTGATGACAGAAACTGTCCCTGCGGGAATGTTGGCGCAAATTAGTATGGGATTGAATATTTCGGAATCGATGGCAGGACAATTTGTCACATTGTACGCCATTGGCTCTGTGATTGCGGCTATCCCATTAACGACAGCAACTCAAAGCTGGCGACGCCGTCCGCTTTTATTGGTGGTTTTAGGCGCGTTGTTTGTTTTTAATACACTGACTATATTGACATCTAATTATACTTTTGCGCTGATTGCCCGATTATTTGCAGGGATGGCCGGAGGTTTGATTTGGGGTATGTTGGCGGGTTATGCGCGCCGGATGGCATCAGAACCACTAAAAGGGAGAGCGCTTGCCATTGCCGGGGTAGGAGCACCACTGGCACTTTCATTGGGCGTTCCTTTAGGGGCATTTCTTGGCTCACTAATTGGGTGGCGCATGACGTTTGGCCTACTTTCATTGTTGACTTTAGCGGTCATGGTTTGGATTCGTCTACGGGTGCCGGATTATCCTGGCCAATCATCAGAAAAACGTTTATCGATAAGATCGGTATTTGCCACTCCCGGTGTTTGGCCAGTATTAACGGTCCTTATTTTCTGGGTGCTGGCGCATAGTATTCTGTATACCTACATCATGCCATTTCTTGCTCCTGCGGGTCTTTCCCATCGAGTTGACATAATTTTGCTAATCTTCGGGGTTGCTTCAGTTCTTGGCATATGGTTGGTTGGGGTATTGATCGATAGATATTTGCGGTCGCTTGTTTTGATAAGCATCGGATTATTTGCTTTGGTCGCATTGGCATTGGGGCTTGCTGGTATTTTGCCTGCTGTAATTTATATCTCTATGGCGATATGGGGGCTAACTTTTGGCGGAGCAGCCGCGCTATTGCAGACGGCCTCTGCGGATGCTGCGGGTTCCGGTGCAGATGTCGCTCAATCAATCTTGGTTACTGTCTGGAATTTGTCGATAGCTGCTGGCGGTATGTTGGGAGGCATATTGTTAGACACTCAGGGTGTTCAGATCTTCCCTTGGGTTTTGCTTGGATTGCTTGTGGTGGGATTGATAATCGCTTGGGGAGCTAAAAAACATGGTTTCCCTGCCACGCGGCAATGAGATTAATGTTATGTCTAACGTAGCCCACGCGATAACGATGGGCTGCGTTAAATTTTGTCATATAAATTAATCACATCATCCCCGTCATAAACTTTCACTCGGCATTTCGCCATGACGGGCTTTGGATCCTGCGCTGAAGCGTTCCACGCCCGTTATCTCCTCATCTATTACGACAGCCTGCATGATATTGAAACAACTTAGGCTGCATACATACGTTCCGAGATTTGGCTCACTGTTATCAGGAAAACATTGATGGGGTGACTATTGTGAGCGTGTTTTTCACGGATGAACCTTTTAGAATCGGAAGACGAAACTTCCCGAAATAGAAAGGTTGTTGAAACTATGCCAGATTCAAAAGTGTTTGTTGATAATTACTTGCCTGCTTTGCTTGGGCAAGCATGGATGCTGGTTTCTTCTGAGTTTCATGACATCGTTGAGGCACGGGGGTTGTCCGTGCTGGAGTGGCGTGTTTTATCGGCGCTGGCTGGAAGTGGCCCGATTGGTATTAGTCTGCTGGCGCAAAAAACAGTCAGTAAACAACCGACAATTACCCGAGTATTGCAGCGTCTTGAATTGCAGGGGCACGTCACTCGTTTTTCCAATGGTGGGGGAGATCGCCGTATCACGTTAGTGCATCTTACCGACAGCGGCCGGCAAGTGGTGGTCGGATTACTGGCAGAAGCGGAATCCCATGAGAAAAGCATACTGGAGCCGCTGGGAAGCGGTAAAAGTCAGTTACTGAAAGAGGTTTTGCAGGAATTGATTAAGCGGCATACGCCGATGCGCAGGGCGTTGGGGAGATTCGGGAAAGAGTAAGGAGATAGTGGAGCTATCTCCTTGCGAATTTAATCGAAAGGCTTTGCCGAGTCACTGGCTACGGTATTTATTTGCTACTCAATAACAACTGTCGCGCATCTTCATGCTGGGCATGTTCTGCCAGCATGTTAAAGTCTTTCATTGTCCAATAGGAATTGGGAACAGGTAAGTTTTTCATCTGTTCGGTTGGCCATAACTGTAGTTCAGCCAATTTATCCAGCGAAAACGGCTTAAATTCATCAGGTAGGGACAGACGCAGCGCAAACTTCTCTTTGCCTGAAGGCATTAATGGATAACGATTGTCTTGGGTTTCATAATTCCTGCGCAGGACTAAAAACTTTTGCGGAATACGTTCATGACTATTCCACCATAGCCCGTCGACCTGATTAAACATCTTTTTTGTGTCTGATTTGGAATAAGGTTCGAGTTTATGCAAAGCAGAAGGCAATATGGCTGCCATTGAGGTAGTAAATTGAGTCACCGAAGAAGCGTGACCTTGCAGGATCAGAGTCAGAGCCAGTCTTGCTCCCAAGAGATTGGAATAGAGGTCTTCCGGGGAAAACGCGGAAATGCCCTCGGGGAACCCTGGGACTGATTGATAGCCATACCATTGGGCGATTTCGTGCCAAGCCGCCAACTGAAATGCCAGTTTTGCCGCTAAATAAGCGCTTAAGGTATAGCGCTCAACGGGATCTACCGGCGGAGTAAAGGCAAAAAAGTGAATTTTACGCGCCGCAAGCTCATTACTTAGGCTTAATTCCCGCTCCTGACCCAGGTGAGCGTAAATCTGGCTAAAGAGATACAGCGTATAGTCTGCGGTATCTCTCACATGGGAGATATCAATAAACCCGCCTTTCTGGGTATATAACAGGCCAATTTTTTCATTGCTTATCCCCAATAAAGCGGCACTGGCACCCAGAGCACTGTCGTTATAGTGATGTTCGCCCAGTTTCTCGGCCTCCACGATATTGTCGATATCATAGAAAGGAACCGGAACCCCTGCCACCTCGGTTTTAAGATCGTAACCGAATGCGCAGCAGGCTCTTAAGCCTTCAGGTGGCTCAATAGGGGTCAACGCTGGCCAGTCGATCTCTGGCTGTTCTTGAGTGTCACTGACGAGTACAGGCTCTACAGGCATGACGGGAGCAGATTTACCCTGACATGCCATGAGCAGGAAGCTGAATAATAGCGTCATCAATGACTTCAAAATGCTTCTCCGACCTGAAAGTAGAATCCAGTGCTGTTTTTACCAACACCAAAATCTAATCTGACATTCATGCGTGGCTTAAACTCGAAACGATAGCCCACACCAATAGAAGGAAGCCAGTGCTTTGCACCTAGCTTTGAAGGGGAATCACTTAATGTGCCTGTGCCTATCCAGCCGACAATACCATGGCGCCAGTCAAGTTTATGTCTTAATTCTAATTGTGACGTGAAGATATTGGTATCGCGATAGCGCCCTTCATAGTACCCGCGCATCCGTTGACTACTGCCCAGCAGGGATAATTGATTCCACGGCACATCGCCAGAGCTGAAACGGGCATAGTTATCGAAAGCCAGCACGGATTTTTCGGATAGCTGGTGATAGGTCGAAAACTGTAACTGTGTGGTATTGAAACGATTATCTCCCCCTAATTCTGGGGAAAAATGGGTATAAACGATTTCAAATGCTTGCCCGTGTTTTGCATTAGGCAGGAAATCCCGCGTGTCATAACTGAAATATGCACTTACACCGGAACTGATGACGGAGCGTCCACCGACGGACTGCGCGAAATATTTTGCGGCACCGATATCCGGATCACTGGCGTTGAGGGATGAGAAATGCCAGCCTAATCCCATATACGTAGCATCTGTCACGCGATAGAGCAGGCGAGGGCGAATATCAAACTCCTGTGCTCGATATTTCTCTTTATTGCCATTATTTTTACCGGCGTCATAACCCTTGCCCCAATAGTAAGTCGGCGTGTTATTTAGCGTCCCGGAAACAAATAACCGCCACTGATCACGAGCCAGAAAATTATAATTGGTAAAATTCAGGCCAAATGCGCCGGTAGATGAACCAAAACCGCTGAGACCCAGTGAGGAGGTCTGGCTGGTGTGGTCTGAGTTATTGGGACGGTAAAGCCCGACTACAGCGACCCCAATGCCCATTCCCATTTCAGGGGTGTAAAAAGGGCCGGGCAGCACGCCCCAGTCAACTTTCTTGCTGGCATCGAATTGATTACTGCCGCCTAATTCGCTGAGCCAACCATCGATCTTTTGCCGATCGGGCAATATATCAGCCTGTGCTGATGATGCGGTAAAAATAAGAAGGCTGGATATCACCAGCCTCTTGATTGTCATGCGTCGGAACATTAGAAACGAAACTCACCGGAAACAAAGAGGCTGTTTCGGTTGCCGAAACCCACTTCAGATAGGATATTGAAGTTACGAGTGATTTCGAAACGCGCACCCACGGTGTTATTCCATTTATGGGCAAGGTGCTGCTCGACGTCGAATTTGATGTCTGATTTATATTTGCCGTTATCCGCTGTATTATTTGTAAGTGAACCAAACAAATCAGCTAGGTCGGATGGTAAATTGAGTTTGCTTACATCACCTTTAAAACGCTGGGTGATATCTTGGTACATAGCACCTACCCATACCTGAACTTTGGTGTTTCCCTGACCAGTGAATAATGGTTCGAAGACAAATTCATAACCAACGCGAGGCGTAATGACAAGGGCACTGATATCCCCATCTAAAATATCTAGAGTGGTACGCGTGTAGTTAGCATCTAATGTAGCAAAAAATTGGTTATAACTACCGGCAAAAGTTGCCCCTCCACCATAGGTTTTTCCTTCGAAATTTAATTCAAAAGGAATGTTTTTAAGCCAGGGGTCTTCCATGTCCATAAAGTAAATACTATCAAGATTAGTTTTTGATGTACCTTTGGTTTTCCCATATACACCGTATACATTTATAAAAGGCAGAACCCAAGTATCCAGTTTAAGCATATGAGATTCATTTTTTTCTCGGGTATCACCTGCATTGACTGCAATCAGATTTCGAAAGCTCTTATCTACAAGCGGATTGGTAAATTGAAATTTAATGCTGTCTATAATGATATCTTGACGCAGATTCATATAACCATAACTTGCGCCAAATGGCTCAGGTAGATCGTAGCCTTTAGCTCGCGCTTCATTACCCCAAATCGGCAGAATGCGGGATTCTGATTTTGTAGAATGAGATAAACTCCCATCGCTATTCGTCTGCGATACACCAGATTCTGCCATCGTCAATGAAAAAAGTGGGCGCTCACTATCTGCATAGCTGTATGAAGTCGCAAGACAAAGTGTAGCGGCTAACAATTTGCTGAAGTTAGTTAAGGTCATAATAAACTCAAAGGAAAATGAAGGACGCAGTAGATTATCATAGGTTATATGAAGTCTGTTAACGAATAATGCTGGCAAATGAGTAACTAAAGTTGAATATTTCGGTTTGTGACTTTAATGAAAACAATTTCTCTATGGAGAGTTTGAATCATGGTGAGTCCTGTTATTGTGGGAAGATATGTTTTGCTGTTGGTTTATCTCCGTAGGTACGGGGAACACTTGAGATTCAATCGTATTGGCTTTATTTACATCGGCTTATCCCTGTACTTACGGGGATAAGCCAATTCGCAGAGTTTAGTAAGGCGGTTAATTTCGGTTTATCCCCGTACCTACGGGGAACACGGTTTCAGTGGAATAAACGCCATTACAGAGTCCTTATCAGCATCATCCCACAGCCGAAGGATTTCGCTCGACCAAAGCCCTTCGCGTATTGCGCCAGAAAAAGTTCATGATCTGAAAGGGTGAGCACGCCCTGAAAATCAACGCTCGAAAATTCCACTTTCTGGCCGGAAGGCTTGCGACAGCGATGTTGGGTATAGCGTTCAACATCAGGATCGAAATCAAACTGGATACCCCAGTGAGTCAGTCGTTTTTCATCCTGTATCCAAGCCTGTACAGCTTGCATCATCAGCGGCTGGATTTCGTCAGTACTAACACCCGCCAACTGTGCCTGACGTTTGGCATTCATCAGTACATCATGACGCCGCTGTTTGCCGGAATCCTTATCTGTGATGCAGATGGTGGGATTTAGCCGGAGTTTAAACGCCAGTTTCTGTCCGCTGCGTAATTGCGGGGTAAATGCCTTGCTCTGAATCTGGAACATCGCCGAGTTGGGTATTGGCGCTGTATGGGACAGTACGAAGAACTCGGGTGTACCGTTGATGCTCATATCTTCCCTGAACAGAAAATTGCGTTCTGCCTGTTCCGTAAACAGTTGCCATAATAGCTGGTGGGAAGAATAAACACTGTTTTTCGCCATTTTTGACAAAAACTGTTCCCGATAGGCAGAAGGTCGTAAGGTGACTTTAGACAGGTACATGTGCCTTCTCCATCAGTGATAATTGGTGCATAGTACGTTGAGTGAACTGCCAGCGGGTTCGTGAAAGCGGTTCGTCCCACAATTGGCTGGTCAATACCGCCACATCGGGGATCTCAATCTCGTTTTTATCCCCTTCCCAGAAATAGCTCACGATACCGTTGTCGCCCAGCCAATAGTGATCGGCTTTCTCCGACTGTGTTAAAGGCGGAAATTCCGTATCCAGAGCCGCTTTCAAACAGGGAGGTTGGGTTATTTGCGGCATCATAGGAATGCACAGAGGGCAGGATTTGCGCCCAAGGCTCAAGGTGAAAACCGGTTTTAACAGCGCATCACGCAAGGTTGTCAGCGTCAGATGGGCTTGGTCGGTCAGTGAAATTGCGATGATCCACAGCCCATCACTGCGGTAATCCCGTGAGGATAAAATCGTATTCAGTTCAGATTCACTCAACTCACTTTTACGGGTGAAGTGTGGCTGTTTGTTGTTTTGGGAGGGAACTTGACTCGTGTGATAATCTCTCATCAATGAACCGGCCACGATTTGTTTGATGGCGATGTTGACACTTTGCTGTAATTCAGCAAGGCGTATTTCATCATCACGCCGGATGCCCAGTGCTGCGCCCAATAGCCCCAAAATCGCTGAACGAGTCGGATGCAGGCTGGTGGGGCGGCTTTCACCGACGGCTTCTACGCCCCAACTGGCCAGCACACCATATAATCGAAAAACCAAATAGGTTTGCATTCCGGCCTCCTTTTAATTCGTGACGAATTTAATCAGTTCGGCAAAACTGCCTTCTCCGGTGAGGGTATTGATGCTATGGCGGACGTCAGCACAGTCACCATAAACGTTATCGAAGTTTTTCACCTGTTTTTCCAATGCGACAATGGCAGATGCAGCCTGATCTTCATCGTTAATGGGTTTCAAAAACGCGACCGACAAAGAGCGGGGCTGATATTCCCCTTTTTCCGCCAGAACATAACTGGCATAGGCGCGGGAGCCAAAACTGTTTTGCTTGCCGGAAGGGGAGATTTTGACAGCGGCTTCGGTCAGGGCGGCAATGGCTTGATTGACCAGAGTTTCATTGCCTGCCAGATTTTCCATCAGCAGGGTTTTGTTGATACAGATATAGCTGTAGAACAGGGCTGCTGCAAATCCGTTTTCCCCAATATGCGCTGAACCTGTATCGCTTTTGCCGTCGTTCAGATCATCTACTGCGGTAAAATAATCATCTTCAATCATTACATCATGTACGCTGATGGCATGGGCAACCTGACAAGCGGCCTCAATATTATAGGCAGGGCTGGAAGCGAGCATGCGGCCAAACAGGGCGATATCCACAGCCATTCTTTCTTTGCTCAACAGACTTAGTTCTTCCTTGGTTGGCGTCCGGTTTTCGTCGGCCAGTTGTTTTGCCAGGGAGATTGTGGCGGCTTTTTCCGTAGGGCTGATATGGGCCAGTTGTTCTATTTCCAGTGGCGTGTCTTTTTTATTTTTGCCAAATACCCCCGCAATGGCAGAAGCCCACTCTGCCGCCTGCTTTTCTTTAACGTCCGCTTCGATCAATTGTTGATAAATTTCGAGGCCAAAGCGTTTTGTCCGAAATCCAAGGTGTCCCGCAAGTGCTGCCTGAAACAGATCTGAGACTCGCCAGTGGCGTTTCAGGCTTTGGGAGCTGATTCTTAATCGATCAACCCCCCCCATTCTGGCCGTTTTAGGACGCCCTATATCATCGCGGTTCAGGTTGGCTGGCGGGTAGGAGGTTAGCAGATGTAATTGAATAAATTGGCTCATTTAGGATACCTCAAAGGTTAAAAGTGATTATTTTGCTGCTTTGTAATACTCCAGCGCCCATTGCACGCTGAGACGCTGATTTGCTCGACGGGGTCTTTGCTGGTGGCATTCGCGAGCCCATTGCTCAATATCTTTTGCCAGATCCAGCATGGAAACTTTCCCATCAATGAGCTGCAAGGTGCGTCGTAAGCGGGTAACAAATTCGTCGGGGGTCTTGGCACCCTGTAATTGGGCAAAACGGAGTTCACTGACGACCGGTTTATCGTTTTCTGTTTTGGTGCCGGCTGCGGTTGCCAATGTTGTGGTTACATTGCGTTTCACATGCACGACCGTCATGGCAATCATTGCCCATTTTATGATGGTTTTTTCATCGACGGTTTCAGCGTTTCTTTCTTGCAAACTCAGCCACAAGGTGCGAAAGCCTCCGGTTAACATGGCTGCGTCGATATTCTGGCAGCGTTTTAGCTGCGCTTTATACACCGTTGGGGCGGGGTATCTGCCTTTAGCTTTCAGTTCTGATGGTGATAGAAACATGCTTTCCCACCAGCGCAGCAAGGTACTTTCGCTCAACTTATTCATTGATCACCTCTTTCTGTTGGCGTTCGATTTGGTATTCAGTCATAAATGATTTGATCTCTTTGGCACTAAATAACCACTGAGTCAAAAAATGCCTTGCCTTGACTTTTTTCGGCAGCGTTTTCGGATCGACGCTTTCTGACAGCACATATTCATCAAACAGATCGAAACAGGTATTTCTCAGTTGGTAGAGCCAGCTTTTGGCCTCTTCTGGCGAGAAATAAGAAGACGCCTGCTGGCTGCTGATAATCTGTTGTACCGCTTTAAAAAAAGCCGTTTGAGTACGTTGATAGAACGCAGCATCAATAAATGACATATCGCCTTTCACATCATTTGGGCGATTGAACCATCCACTTTTGATTTGGGAACGGCATTGGCTCAGGGCATTGGCAGAAAGGGTCTGTAAATTTCTGGCTCGCCGGAAAATGACATCCTGCTTTTCAACGGCGATGGAAAACAGGGGAAGTGTAGTGGAATACCAGCCTCTGGCTTTCATATTGTCCATATCATAGCCAAAGACCCATAACCGGGGTGTTGCGCTGTGTTCCTCTGCAAAATAATCACAAATCTGGTGGAAATGATCGACGACCAGAGCGGCTTTTTGCCCCTCGTTATTTATGGAAAACGCCAAACTATTCCATAGCTTATAAGTGATCCCTCCCGGTTGTCCTTTGATAGAAAGGTGATCGTCATTGGCTTTTTTCGGATTCCATTTATAAGGCGTGAGTGGATGTTGCCAATTTCCGGCATAGTTGTTGCCATAGTTTTGGGTTCGGTAGCGGGTAACAGATTGTTCGGTGGGTTGTCCGGTTAGTTGGCAAATTGCGGGTTTATCGTCGATTTGCAGACGGATACGCCGTGGCATCGCCCAATACATATAGAGTTCATGAACATCAGAAGCGTAAATTTCCGTACCGACGGGTTGGCTGAGTTTGGTTTGGTCTAGCCACGGAAAGACACTGGGGCTGTGGAGGTCTGCTTCGGGATAGCCGCAGTATTCTTGATTGACAATATTAAGCCAGAGTTTGTGCCAGAGTGGGGTATCCAGCGTTTGGGGTTGAACCAGAGTGGTCAGAGGGCCACCGCCCCGCAAGCCGACACGATGCCCGACACCACCGGCAGGCGCATTAATCTGTAAGGTGAAAAGTGCGATAGCCGCCATTTCAGGCGAGACGATTTCACATTGGCCGCGTTTAATAAAATGGTCGGTGTTAAGTTTGAGCGTATTCGCTCCAGGCGCTTCAATAAGTAACCCAGAAATCGCCGTTGATTTGACGCTATCCAGCGAATCAAAATCCTGCATAAATAGTGGCCCGTTACCTGACAGATTAAAGGCATGTTCCACGCGGTCAAAGGCTGTCTGTAAATCTGCTTGTGTTGGGGGAGCCTCATAAAAATCATGCCATTGAAACTTATCTACGGGAGCAAACACTGTTTGCAGCAAGCCGATGGCTAACTGATAGGCGGCGCCCTGAAAATCTGCTCGTGGCAGGGCAAAATCCATGACGTTGGGATCTCGGATAGCCGCCAGTGGCAGTTTCTTTTGACTACCATCCCGCATTTTAAAGGTCAGCCATGCGTCTTTAACAAGGTTCATCATGCCTCCTGCTGGTGGATTTCATAAAAACCGATAGTAGGGTCGTAACTGAAATTGGGGTCGAGTTCGGGCAGCCAGATTTGCAGGTATTTAGCGGATTTGAATCTGCCCTGTAGCTGCTCTACAGCGTAGGAGAGTGACTCTGGAATCGCCAGCAGTTTATCGGCAAATTTGTTTTTTGGTAGCCTGAGGGTACTGAGTTGAACGGCAAATTCTCCCTCGTTCGCCCACGGTATTAATGCATCTTTGTCAGTCAGTTTAACAAGCAGAACCTCAACCGTTTCGATATCACTGAATCGGGTGCTGATATCGCTATCATCGTCATACCATCCGCTGGCACTGTGATTGCAATATCCATGTTTCCATCGCAAGGTCTGTGATTCCGCTTTGGCCTCTTTGCTGTGGCCTTCTCCAATAAATTCATTTTCCTTATGTCTTAAGGTATCAGGTATTTCTTCATACGCATCGTCACTGTAAACCGCTTCGATTAAAGTTCTGGCTTCGGCAGGCATTCTGATGGCGCCCAATCGCCGCAGTTCACGCAACCCCAGCCACAGGCGCCCCGGTGAACGATAAACATATTGGGTATTGCGGAAATCTTTACTCAACCAGTCTGCTTGTGGTTGATCGTCCCATTTCGGGGCGTGGAGATACAACACAGGGGCAGGACGACCATCGCTAATACCTTGCTGATAAATTCCTTCAGCATTGCGGGTATGACGGTGCAGGCGGCCTGTCCGCTGGATCAAATCATCGATTGGGCAGATATCGGCAATCATCTCGTCAGCATCAGCATCCAGACTTTCCTGAAAAACTTGGGTGGTAATCAGAATCTTGCCTTGCCGATGCAGTTGGATGCTATTTTTGCCAAATATCTCTAGTACAAGATCTTCGATCTTCTTGCGATCGTGCAAAATAAAGAGGCTGTGAAACAACAGGCAATCTTCTGGATTATCCATCTGTGACTGAATCAATCGGAAAGCGTGTAAAGCATCATCAACGGAGTTGCGTACCCAAACCACGCATTGCCCTTTTTTGGCGGCGCTCAGGGCGGTTTGCACACAAGCATCCAGAGAGTTTAGTGTTTTTACGATGACTTCACGGCTGACATCTGAGCGGCTGTGCAGGGGTTGTTCAATAATCGGATTTTCAGGAGTGAGCGTAATTTTGGTTGCCAAAGGAAAGGCCGTTTGCCGCAGTTTCTGTGGCGCTTGGCCTGCGGAAGATAGCCAGATATCCGCCAGTTTCTGGCGTTGTTTCAGGGAAAGTGTGGCAGTAAGTAATATCACCGATCCCCCTTGATGAAGATGCAGGTTCAGCAGATTTTCCAGCAGGGCAAACATGTATTCATCCGCAGCATGGACTTCATCAAAAATCAGGATCTTACGATTCAAGCCAATCAAACGCAGCGACTGATATTTTCGGGGCAAGACGGCAAGCAGCGCTTGATCGATCGTCCCTACGCCAACGGGTGCCAGTAGTGCTTTTTTGCGCGAGTCCGCCAGCCATTGATGGCATTGTGCTGTCGCTGTGATCTCGTCTTTGGTGTAATCGTTATCGCTGTTTTCAGAGGTCAGAATAATGTCATTGAAAGCATCGTTCATCTTACTGGCGCCATGTGCCAGAACGATGCTCGGTGGCTTGCCGCCGGTATTGAACATCTCACGATAGTGTTTGGCGACGCGGCTAAACATGGCGTTAGATGTTGCCATCGTCGGCAGGCCAAAATAGAAACCTTCTGCGACTCCGGCCTGCATCAAGCGATGGGTTAAAGTGAGAGCGGCTTCGGTTTTTCCGGCACCGGTTACATCTTCCAGAATGAAAAGCTGGGGAGAATCATCAATCGATACTTCTTCTGCCCATTGCTGTAATGGCGTTGGTGAAAAACCATAATAATGCTGGATAGATTTATACGGCGATATAGCTGGTGTGTATTGCATATTAATGGCATTCAGGGCAATTTGCGCCTGCCGTTCGGCGGTTTGCCAGTACTCTGCCAATGGCATGGGGCTGGTTTGATAGCGAAAGCGTGCACTGTCAGAGCCTATCCAGTCGGCCATGACAACGATGCCAGCCAACTGCCAACTTATTTGCTTCAGGTTATCTTTCCATTCTTTGGAAAGTAATTTTTCCAGTGACAGGCGAGGCTGGAACAGAGCAATGAGATCATTTGTGAAGGCTTTTGCATCAATTACATTTTGGGCTTCGGTAAAATCGCCAATCGTGTGCCAGTCGTTATTATCAATCGGTTTGCCGTGATGACCGAGCATACACTGCATTAAAACCATCAATGTATCCTGCGCCCGATCTTTATCACGACAGTGCAGGTTGTTGTCTCCCACCAAAGCAAACAGCACATCGTCCTGGATCTGCTTCCAGAAAAACAGCCCTAAACGATCATGCCGAAAATGTTTGCCATCGTAGGGTTTGCAATGCTGGATTTTTAGCAGTTCAGTGTGCTGTTTTGGGGAATATAATTGCTGGAATGCGGAAGCAAATTTACCGATATCATGCAGGAGCAAAAAAAATACAAATAGGTTTTGTAATTCTTCTTTTGATAATTCCAGAAAATCCGCAATATCGGCGGTAATTTTTTTGTGGGGAGCCAGTAGATATTTGCCAACTGCCGCAACATCTAGGCAGTGATAAGCTAGAAGATGATAATCGGCATCAGAATAGATATTTTTCTGGGCTTTGCCCCAATATCGTATGATATAACCAAAATTATTTATTAACATAGACATAGGTTCCCACGATGAAATAAAGTTTAAACCGAGTTTTATTCATTGATTGAGGAAGGCTCTGTTTTTACTCTATGTATTGACTGAACCTCAGCAAATAACCATCAGGATCTTGAACAAGAAATTCTCGCTGACAGATGTGGGTATCGCCTATGGCGTAGTCATTATCCTTCAATGGACGGTAAAGTTTTATCTTGTTGATTTGCAGGCGATTAAGAATAGAGTTGATATCATCCACTTCTATTTGCAAATTAATGCCACGTCCCAGCGGCTTATTAAGCTCTGCCGTATTCCAGCCTGTTTCGTGAAACGCTTCCAGCATCAGTTGAGCTTTCCCTAAATGAAGATAGGCAAAATCGGGATCTTTTCGCCGTATCATTATGTTGAATCCTAATATTTGTACATAGAAATCTAGGGACACCGAAAAATCTGTCACTGTGAGTTCCGGCACCATGGGATTCCAGTAAGTTGTTTCTGTTGTTGTATTGATAGCCAACTTATTTTCCTGATTGTGATATTTGAGAAAAAAGAGTTTTGGGCAGTGGATGAACAGATATTTTATATTAATCAAGTAATAGAAAAATTCACCACCTTTTTTGTGTTGTTTTTATTAATTCAATTAGATTATGGAATGACGCTCACATTTAGAACTATATGAAGGGATAACAGTGAAAAGTTTATAGGGTTATGTTTTAAATGTGGATTATTTGTTTTCTTATTGTCCTGTAACACCTGTCTGGTCGCGGTTTCTCTATGAGTTGATTTTCGTTTCAAGTCTTTATTTTCCTGCTGAAGCTGTTCTAGAACATTTGCACTATTCAAAACAAGTGCTTCGTTACGCCACCTGTACAGAGTAGTTTCAGATATACATGTTATTTTAGCTAACAAGCTGACGCTTAGGTTGTAGGGGTGAAGTAATATTTTTTGGATAGCTCGTTTGAGTTTGAGTGGATAACGTTTCATTGGCTTAACTCCTATAGAGATTTTTCTTTGTGATAGCTTTTGTAAAAGCTGGTTTGTTTTTACAGAAAATTAATCATATTTTTTATTGTGACAATAAAAGAAAAAGAACAACCTTATTACTATAGCAGCTATAATAAGCTGTAATATCTAATCAATCGGTCGTTTATCCCCGTATCTACGGGGAACATGATTTGATAACCAATTAAAATAAAAATAACAACGGCTTATCTCTGCATTGGCAGAGAACATACAATAGTGATTTATTAGTGATAAGATTATACTACTTTATTTCTAAACGGATGTATAACTACATGAAAATAAGTTGGTAAATATAGCTTATTAAGGGTTTACCCGTTTTTCTGCGGTATCTCTGCACTCACAGGGAACACCCATTGAGGTGCTGGCTGCCCACCACTTTGATCGTATTCATGAGATGTTTTCCCGAAATTCAGTGCACTTTGTAAAAGATGGCACTGTTTGCTACTGAGAAAGGGGACGTCCATCACACCAGTATATAATGATAGATATAACTCAATCCGATGGATGATTATGTTAGTTTAGCGATTAATCAGATAGTCCTATTCGGATTGAGTCCTCCATCAGTGTCCAATTATATCTGGAACAGTTACTGAGATAATAGATAACTCTATTTTAGCTTAGATTTTCTATGCTCTCTAATAATAATACCCAATAAAATAAGTGCCAATATACCAAATATAATAGTGTTAAATGACATATTTCCATTAAAAAACAACACATCAACAGGCCAAACAATTAATATTGTCATCAAAGATGGATATTCAGCCAAACCAGGTGGTAACAATTTATATCGAATTACACCACTATAATATGCAATAAAATATAAAATACCACATATTGACAATCCTGTTATTAATTTTCCTGATATGTAAAACAAGGATTCATTAAAAATGATAGAAAAGATAATACCCAATAATATAAGTGATACACTAGGAACCAAACAAACTAAGGCTTGGCTTTCATATTTAACGGTATGACTTAAAGTCATATACTCCGCAATCATAAAAAAAGCAGAGAGTAAAAGAATACCAATACCAAGTAATGACGCTTTGTCAATAGACAATGATTGATAAAAAAATATCAACATGATAATCATAGTTATACCTGCCAAAAGTTTTTCTTTTTTCGCATAGGGCAAAACTAGAAATGAAGATAAAAGTATCATTAATGGCAATGTAATTTTTGATCCAATATTAACTACAGTCGGTGATAATAGCTTAAACGAGAGAAAAGCTAAACTTGTACTAATACAAACAATAAATACACGTCTTACTTGGTATTTTTTATTACTTATGGCAAATGCATGCTTATTTAACTTAGAGATTATCACTGATAACGTTAAACTAAAAAAGCCTGTGTAAAAAAACAACTGACTAAACATAACATTTTGATTAAACAAATACTTGATTATTAAGTCTTTGAATGCAAGAGCCGTTGCACAGATCAAGAATGATGTTGCTAGCTTTAGGTACCACATAGTCATTAATTTCATCCATTATCAATTTCATGTGACGCATCTTGACTTTTTGTATAGATAGCATGAATGTGTGGAATATAAATATTTGCACCATACATCAACTTTCTTTCTTTACCTCCACGACCAAGATGCAAAAATTCAATATTCAATCTATTTTTTTCCTTGATATTATCCATCATTAGTGTCGTATACAAGTTAATACCATTTTCAATATAATGAGGATTAGAGGCAGCAGCAATAAGATAAAGAGTATCACTTGTTATTCTTGTTAGATAAACTTGTATTATCTGATCACCTGAAAATCTAAAATTAAACTGATACTCCCCATGATTTTTAAGTATTGAAAACTTGTTTAGAAAATCAGAACCATATACACTTATCGAGTTATTATATTTTTTCTCATGGATATTAAATAAATTTGACCATCCTTCAAATAAAGTAGAATCATGTAAAACCTCTTCGAGAGTATATGTCATGACAATATACTCCTGAGATTTCCTTACTATTCGATTATGCTCCCTAAATCTTTTACTTCCTATCTTCTCCCTAAGATATTCATCACTATCAATTCCTATATATTTAACTATAGATTCACCTTCGATATCAATTAAATAAAAACCTAACTCTCTAAGTTTTTGTAAAGTTTCCTCATCATCTTTACGAATGTGGGGAATAAAAATAATTTCTTCGCTTGATAAATCAGAGATATTTTCTTCTATTATTTTGAATTCAAAATCAGAAATTGTATTGAACGGCAAATAAAATGTTCCAATAGGAATTAACCCCTTTTTTTGTGTACATATTGGAAATACCATTCTAAATGGCCAATATGGAAGCTCATTAAGGTTAACATGCTCATTTTTTCCGAGAACAAAATTCTGTACTTCTCGATACTCAATATTTTGGATCACAATTAGCCTCATCAATCAATATTTGTTTGAGTACCTTCATTTCTAATTGGTTACCAACTCCGATCCGGACGTACTCTACATCATTAATTTTTAATGACTTAGTTACAATGTTGTGGCTCATAAGCACTTTTTCTAATGAGGGTATTTTTGCACAACGAATCAGAATAAAATTCGTATCGCTTGGCAATGTCTCAAACCCATCAAGACCATTAAAAGTAGACAGAAAATCATCTCGGCTTGTAATTATCAACTCTCTATAATTACAAAACTCGGTATAGCGTTCATTAAGTAGGAAAGAAAGATGGTCACAGGTAAAGGAATCGCACATAAAAGGGGGTTGTATAAATTGCAATGACGTGATCAATTTATCATTTGCAATAATAAAACCAGCTCTAAGACCCGCACATCCCCAAGCTTTAGACATAGATCTCAATACAATCAGATTTGATTTTTGGTGTACAAGCTCTACAATGCTTCTGTCATGACAAAAATCTATATACGCTTCATCAACAACAACTAATCCATTAAAATTTTCAATAATACTCCTTAAACAAGTTGAGTCTAAACAAGTTGAAGTTGGATTATTTGGATGAATGAGAAAACAAATTGTTGCTTTTGAACTAATAACATTATCTACATTTATATTGTTAAGTGTATCTCCTGTGAGTTTCTCATCAACCAAAGGAATATTATAAATTTTTGCCCAATGTTTAATGGGAAAAAATGTTGGATCAGAAACCAATATTTCTTCATCTGCTCCTCTCGCGAAAGTTCTAAGTATTAAATCGATAGCATCAGCAGCACCTCGTGTAAAAAGTAAATTATCTGCAGATAAATGGCTATTTAAATTCAAATCGCGGTTAATATATTGTATATAAGCTTCATAAAGTTTTTGTTCATTATCCTTTGATGGATAACGGTTGAATGAAAAACCATAGGGATTTTCACTTTGATCAAGTCTAATCCACTCAGGTAAATATGGACGATTGATATCAAATGCGTGTTTCATTATAATTAGTAATCCTTTTATTTAGTTATATATATAAACAAGTTCCTATTCCTTAGAATAGAAACCTGCTTACCATTTCACATACACAAGAAATTTTAAGTTGCAGTGATTATTTTGTTAATAATTTTTTGCAATCTTCTTCCAGTACTGTGTAAAGTTCCGAGATCATACCCCACGTATCATTCAGGGTTTTCAATAATCCTAAGAATTCATTTTCATTATTTATGTTGATCAAATCAAATCCCATACCTTCATGGGTGTGATCAAGTTCATTATGCTCTTCAAAATGATCAGCTTCTTTCGTTTTAACGAATAAACTATAAAGATTATCATAAAAAACTGTCGCAGAGCCTTCGATAGCTAAGTTCATTAATACTAAACGATGCTTGTCATCAAGCTTCAGCATTTTTTGATTAAACCAGCTACATACAGCCTGCATCCTCAATGAGGGTGGGGTTGGTACAAGGTGATTAAATGCCTTATTGTGACCAAATTCTTCGACTAAGTGCTCACTGGTAACCTGATGAAATTTAGCATCAGAAACCATGACACTTCGTAACAAAACGAGCTCTTGGAATGCATCAGACCAATTTTTCAGTACAATTAAGAAAGGTGTTTTATCTTCCAAAGAATGGACTAGATTGAATAATGAATGTGAAGCAATCGTTTTTTTCCATTCTTCCTGTCGATTTAATATCTTTTGATGGAAACTCTCTTGAACATCAAATTTAACCAAAGCTTTTAAGGGATCTTCATATAATCCACGCTCTTCAAATTGAATAGAGATTCCCCAAAAGCCCGTTGTGCCGCGACCAATAAATCCATGTTTTGTATTACTAGGAACACATATAATATCACCTTCATTAACGATGCAGTGAGTATCACCTGTTAACTCAGCTTGACCAGCAGTAATTATAATCATTGATTCGATAGGGTGCTCATGAACCTTAAGCTCATCACCCGAGTTTAGAGAAACCCAGCTTAATGAACTACGCCCCGTATTTGGCATAAATCTTTTAATTGAATCAATCTTGCGGAAGTCTTTTAATTGGCCTAAATGAAATAACTCACCATTTTTTTCTACATGAGTCAGTGTTGGCATGTTGTTTCTTGAAATAACAAATGGTTTGACTTCATTTAGTGTTTCCACTTCTGTACTGCTCATTTATTGGTCCTTTATTTATTTTTATATACTAATTTCTTCACAATACTTTAAAAAATAATCACATGTGATTAACAAATATATTACCAATTTCACAGAATGTATTATCGTGATTCAAGTCACATTACATATCGAAAAAACTAATATATAAAAATTCACTAACAAAAAATGGTTAACTTTTATCCCACAAAGGGAATGGAATTTAAATATGTTTGGGCGGGGTCGACTAATAAATGCAGTTTTTCAGAAAGGGAGTCAGTTGCTTTAGTAAGCCTCTTTCCCGCCACAAGAAATGCACTATGATCTATAAGGATAGATTTTAAGATGCAGCGCGACAGCAAAGGAAAAAATCCCTAAAGGGCATAGGCAACATTGATCGCATTTTGCCCATTTTCTAAGCTATTGCTTATCTATTATGCGAACCTCATCGCAGCAACGGAAAAATAACCTGTTAGCCTTAATCAAAATGAGAGCGCTCTCATTTTCGAATTAGACGAAATCATAATGGAACAACAAAGAGAACAAAATCATGAAAACCATTCTATTGTGTTGTGCGGCGGGGATGTCTACCAGCATGTTGGTGCAGCGTATGCAGGCGGAAGCGGAAATAAGAGGGCTGGAAGTCGCCATTAAGGCAGTGCCTGCATTGGAGTTGGAAATGTATATCAATGAAGCTGATGTGATTTTACTGGGGCCGCAAATCAAGTATGAACTGCCTCGATTTACCGCTCTTGCCGAGCCACTGGGTAAACCCATCAGCTTGATTGAGATGATGGATTACGGTGCACTGCGTGGTGACAAAGTATTGGATCGCGCCTTAAGCCTGCTGGAATAACCTTTTCATCATCAGATGGAGTGGATTATGAGTTTTTATACTTCCTTGACGCGTATTGTAGAAAATCATATTGCGCCCATTGCCGGACGGATCGGTAGCCAACGGCACATTATTGCGATACGTGATGGCTTTATCTCGGCCATGCCCTTTCTGATTATTGGCAGTATCATGTTGATTGTGGCAAATCCGCCATTTGATGCCCAAACCTCCTCTTCCTTTGGTCAGGCTTGGCTGGAATTCGCCAAAGCGCATTGGAAAACCATCACCATGCCTTTCTTTATGACGATGGGACTGATGAGTGTGTTTGTCTCCATCGGTACGGCTTATAGTCTGGCGAAATCTTATGGACTGGATGGACTGACATCGGCCTTACTGTCATTGATGGCATTTCTGCTGGCGGCGGCTCCGCAGGTTGATAACAAAATGCCGCTCGATTTTCTGGGTGGAACCGGGGTATTTACGGCGCTGATCTGTGCGATTTGGTCGGTGGAATTAATTCGGTTGCTGAAAAAGTACAACATTTCTATCAAGATGCCATCACAGGTTCCACCTGCCATTGCCCGCTCTTTTGAACTGCTGTACCCCGTGATTGGCATTTTACTGACGGTTTATCCCATCAGCCTGTTGTTGCAAAGCGAATTTAATTTGCTGTTGCCTGCGGCTGTCATGCAGATATTCGAACCCCTGATTGCGATCGGGGATACGCTGCCCGCTGTTATGCTGGTGGTGCTGATTGCTAATTTGCTGTGGTTTGCCGGTATTCACGGCGACAATATCGTCACTGGGCTGCTGAACCCGATATTTATGGCCAATATCGCCGCCAATGCCGCCTTGATGACACAGGGCATGGCAACGACTCAAATCCTGACCGCGCCTTATTGGTCTTTTTACGTCTGTATCGGCGGCTCTGGCTCTACGCTGGTATTGGCGTTCCTTTATCTGCGCAGCCGCTCCATTCACCTGAAAACCATTGGGAAACTCAGTGTTGTGCCCGCCATGTTCAATATCAATGAACCGTTGCTGTTTGGATCTCCGGTGGTAATGAACCCGACGTTATTGATCCCGTTGCTGGTTGTGCCGCTGGTTAATGCTGTTTTGGCCTATGGTGCACTGCATCTGGATCTGGTGCAGAAGATGATCGCGATTGCACCGTGGACAGCACCCGCGCCGATGGGTGCGCTGATTTCCGCCGCTTGGGATTACCGTGCGGTCGTGTTGGTTGGGCTGTTGATGGTGATTGATCTGCTGATTTGGTATCCCTTCTTCAAAGTATATGAAAAACAGCTTTTAGCAGAAGAGCAACAGCAGGCCAAAAGTCTCGCTGACGCTCAGGCGTAGCGATAACCTCCGGAGGATACAGTGTGAATATTAGTTTTGAACAGCAGGATTTTGAACAGCAGATCGTTGAATTGCTGGTACATGCGGGCAGTGCGCGCAGCAATGCGTTAATGGCTTTGCAACAGGCGAAGGCGGGGGATTTTCAGCAAGCAGAAATGTTGATGGAAGAAGCACGACAGGAAACGCGTGCCGCTCATGCCATTCAGACCAAGCTGATCGGATTAGATGAAGGATGCGGGAAATTACCGATCAATCTGATTACTGTTCATGCTCAGGATCACTTAATGAATGCGATGGTGATTCAAGATCTTGCCGGTAATATGATCGATCTTTATCAGCGCTTGCCACCACAAGATCGTCAGCCAGAATAACAGGGGGATGACATGAAACCGATCAAAATTGCCGTTATTGGAGGCGGGAGCAGTTATACACCGGAATTGGTGGAAGGAATTATTCAGCGTAGCCAAACTATCCCGCTTTCTGAGCTGGCGCTGGTGGATGTGGAAGCCGGGCGGCACAAGCTGGAAATCATCGCTGCGCTGACTCGCCGTATGCTGGATCGTCATGATCTGAAGCACGTTGTTACCACGGTGCATTATTCACCGGATGAAGCGATTAAGGGAGCCAGTTTCGTACTCACTCAACTGCGCGTTGGTCAACTTCCTGCCCGTGCCGCTGATGAGTGTCTGGGGTTGAAATATGGGTTGCTCGGGCAGGAAACAACGGGCGTAGGCGGGTTTGCCAAAGCATTGCGTACCATTCCTGTGTTACTGGATATCGCTCATAAAGTTGAACGGCTCGCGCCGGAGGCATGGATCATCAATTTCAGCAATCCCGCCGGCGTTGTCACGGAAGCGGTTTCCCGCTATAGCAAAGCCAAGATCATCGGGCTGTGCAATGTGCCAATCTCAATGCACCATATGATCGCCAATATGCTGCAACGTCCATATCAGGACGTGCAATTACGTTTTGCTGGTCTTAACCATATGGTCTGGGTACATCAGGTATTAGTGAATGGCAGGGATGAAACCGAGCAGGTATTGGAATTACTGTGCAGTGGTGCAGAGCTGACGATGAACAATATCAAAGAAGAGCCGTGGCCGCCGGAGTTTTTGCAGGCATTAGGCGCAATTCCCTGTCCGTATCATCGCTACTTCTATCAAACCGGTAAGATGTTACAGGAAGAGAAAGAAAGCGCGGCGAGCAAAGGGACACGGGCAGAGCAGGTAATGCAAGTGGAGCGGGAGCTGTTCGAGTTGTATGTCGATCCTAAACTGGATCACAAACCCGCTCAGCTCAGTTTTCGTGGCGGATCTTTCTATTCTGAAGTGGCGTTGGAATTGATCTCGGCTATTCATAATAATCTCGGTACGCAATTGGTCGTCAATACGGCGAATCGGGGAGCTATCATCGGCCTGCCAGATGATGCGGTGATCGAAGCCAACTGCATTGTTGATGCTCAAGGGGCGCACCCACTGGCGTTTGGTCACCTGCCGGACAGTATGTCAGCCCTGACGCAGCAAGTGAAAGCATTTGAGCGCTTGACCATCGAAGCCGCCGTTCATGGTGATCGCAAGGTCGCACTGCTGGCGCTGGTCACTCATCCGTTGATTGGTGATGTGGCGTTGGATTCGACATTATTGAATGAAATCTTAGAGATTAATCGCATGTATTTACCCCAGTTTAAACGGTAAGTTGTGTCGAGCAGGAATAGGAGCACGGAGTTAACAAGGAAAAAGCATGATAACACTGGAAGATGTGGCGAGTTATTCTGGCGTCTCGCGCGCCACGGTGTCACGCGTTGTTAATGGTGACAAAAAAGTGAAGGCAGCAACCCGTGCCAAAGTTGAGAACGCCATCGTAGAATTGGGTTACAGCCCCAATCTGGCAGCGCGTGAACTGGCTTCAAATCAGAGCAATACGCTGGGGTTGGTGACCACTTCCTATCGTGGCGGCTTCTTTGGTGCCTTGATGGATAGCATCCAGACGGAAGCTGAATCACATAGCAAACAGCTTCTGGTCATGCAGGGGAGAAATCGTGCTGAAAACGAATGGCAGGCTATTACGCATCTGCATAGCCTGCGCTGCGGCGGGATGATTTTACATGTGCGTGCCATCAGTGATGATAAGCTGAGGCAACTCGCTCAAAGTGGCCGTTCGTTTGTGTTGCTGGATCGTCTGGTGGCAGGGCTGGAGCCGCGCTGTGTTGTGTTTGATCACCACAAGGCCAGCTATCTCGCCACGCAAACCTTGGTCGAGCATGGACATACTCGCATTGCCTGCGTGAGTGGCCCTTTGTCACGCAATCCAAGCCAACAGCGTCGTCAAGGGTTCTTGGATGCCATGCAGGATGCGGGATTGAATCCTGTTGCTTGTCTGGAAGGGGAGTATGATCTGCAAAGTGGCTACCGGCAAACTCGAACCATTCTGGCAAAATCACGGCCTGATGCCCTGTTTTTCTGTAGTGAAGAGATGGCGCTCGGCGCATTGCTGGCGATTACAGAGCTGGGACTGTGTGTACCAGAGGATATCTCTATCATCTGTTATGACAGCGGAGAGCGAGCGGCATTTGTCTATCCTGCGCTGACTAGCGTCCATTTTCCCATCACTGACATGGCGTGTTTCGCGACGCGTTTATTGATCGAACCTGATACACCTCCCCCAGAATTTACACCCCAAATTATTTATCGGAATTCTCTCAGACAAGGGTAAGCGATCACAGTTCTCATAACGATAGCTATGTGAGGTGAGAGTGAGCCAGCATTTTTGGCTAAAAATCGTATTGTTGTGGTGTATAAATGTGTTAAAACCGCTTTTTATTAGTCTGAATATAGATAGCTGATTGCATTACATTGAAAATGAAGAAAAAACGCCCAGTTTTACAAGATGTCGCAGACCTCGTTGGGGTCACAAAAATGACGGTCAGCCGTTTCTTGCGTAATCCGGATCAGGTCTCGGCAGCATTGGGAAAACGGATCGCTGAAACGTTGGATCAACTGGGTTACATTCCCAACCGTGTGCCAGATATTCTTTCCAACGCGACTAGCCGAACGATAGGGGTTCTACTTCCTTCACTGACCAATCAGGTATTTGCCGAAGTCATTCGTGGGATCGAGCAGGTAACTGATCGCAATGGTTATCAGACGATGCTCGCCCACTATGGTTATTCCGCTCAGAAAGAAGAAGAGCGCCTGCTTTCCCTGCTTTCTTACAATATTGATGGCCTGATCCTGGCAGAGCGGACGCATACGCCCAAGACCTTGAAGGTACTGGAGACGGCAGGCATTCCGGTTGTGGAACTGATGGATAGCGTCTCTCCCTGCCTTGATATTGCTGTCGGGATCGATAATTTTGAGGCGGCGCGGCAGATGACTGTGGCTATGATCGAACGTGGCTGCCAAAACGTGATCTACCTCGGCGCGCGGCAGGATGAACGAACGCTGATCCGCTTGGATGGGTACGAAATGGCGATGCGCAGCGCAGGGTTGCAGCCGGGGAACGTGATGACGCCTGCCAGTTCGTCCTATTCACTGGGCGCTCAGCTTTTGCGGGAAACCTGCCAGAAATACCCTGATGTTGATGGTCTGTTTTGCACCAATGATGATATCGCTATTGGTGCGATTTTTGAGTGTCAACGACAGGGGATCAAAGTCCCGGAACAGATCGCTGTCGCTGGATTCCACGGCCATGATGTCGGTCAGGTGATGATGCCAAAATTGGCCAGTGTATTGACTCCGCGTGATCTGATCGGACGCAGGGCGGCGGAAGCCCTGTTTGTTCGTTTGAAGGGAGAAAAACTAGAAAAAACCCTTATTGATGTTGGATTTACGCTTTCATTGGGAGAAAGTGTTTAATTTTTGTAGATCAAAATGATGCTTTTCTATCTTCAATTGCGATAAGCCTCACATTTCCATTTTTTGCCGATCCTGATTAATTGCTCACGATCCTGTGCTGCTGGTAATGTTACGGACAATAAGTTACCGGTAACATTTTGTAGATAATATTTCATAGAGAAAATTTTGCAGATACGTCACAGAGATAGCCAAGTAACAAGATCTGCACAAAGGAGTTTGATATGAGCAATACCCAACAGCCAAATCATGTTTTTGTATTGATGGGGGTATCCGGCAGTGGTAAATCTGCGGTTGCCACTGGGGTTGCCCGTAAGTTGGGCGCGGCGTTTCTGGATGGTGACTTTCTTCATCCCCGCGCTAATATTACCAAGATGGCACAAGGCCACGCTTTGAATGACGATGATCGTCAGCCGTGGTTAAAAGCACTCAACGATGCCATTTTTGCCATGCAGCGTACAAATAATGTCTCTTTGCTCGTGTGCTCTGCCCTGAAAAAAAGCTATCGGGATATGCTGCGTAATGGCAACAAAAACCTGTCATTTCTGTATATGCAGGGGGATTTTGATTTAATTGAAAGCCGTCTGAAAGCTCGCAAGGGACACTTCTTCAAACCCCAAATGCTGATCTCGCAGTTTGAGGCATTGGAAGAGCCGACTGACGATGAAAAAGATGTCCATCACATTGATATCAGGCCAGACCTTGATGAAGTAATCAAAAACACAATGACAACAATTGACCGCATTACCGAGGGATATTCATGACTACACTGACGTTGGTGCTGACGGCCGTCGGCTCTGTTCTCCTGCTATTATTTTTGGTGATGAAAGCCAGAATGCACGCTTTTATCGCCCTGATGTTGGTTTCAATGGGAGCGGGAATTTTCTCTGGTATGCCATTGGAAAAAATTACCCAGACTATGCAAAACGGGATGTCAGGCACTTTGGGCTTCCTGGCTGTTGTGGTGGCGTTGGGTGCCATGTTTGGCAAGATCCTGCATGAAACCGGGGCACTTGACCAGATTGCCGTGAAATTACTGGGTGGTTTTGGTGAGAAACGCGCGAATTATGCATTGGGCATCGCGGGGCTTATCTGTGCCTTACCACTGTTTTTTGATGTGGCGGTTGTGTTGTTGATTGGCGTGGTATTTGCCGTTGCACGTCGTACTGGCGGTAATGTGGTGAAACTGGCAATCCCACTGTTTGCCGGTGTTGCAGCCGCCGCGGCGTTTCTGGTTCCGGGGCCGACGCCGATGTTGCTGGCTTCCCAGATGGGAGCCGATTTTGGCTGGATGATCCTGATTGGCCTGAGTGCTGCGATCCCTAGCATGTTGCTGGCCGGCCCGATGTACGGCAATTTCATCAGTAAACATGTGACACTGGAATTACCAGAGGATCTGAATACACCGAGCATTGGCAAAAGTCAGATGCCTTCCTTTGGTTTCAGCCTGGCACTGGTATTATTCCCGCTGGTATTGGTGGGTTTGAAGACTATTGCTGCACGTTTCGTCGATCAGCAATCAACGTTGTATCAATGGCTGGAGTTTGTCGGTCATCCTTTCACCGCGATTTTAATTGCCTGTCTGGTAGCGATTTATGGCTTGGCGATTCGCCGTGGTATGAGTAAAGACAGAGTTATGGAAGTGTGCTCTGCGGCGATTCAGCCTGCCGGGATCATCCTGCTGGTCACGGGGGCGGGTGGCGTGTTCAAGCAAGTGCTGGTGGATTCCGGTGTCGGGCCAGCGCTCGGTAATGCTTTGGTGGGGGCTGGTCTGCCAATCGCACTGGCATGTTTTATTCTGGCAGGGGCGGTGCGCGTGATTCAAGGTTCGGCTACTGTAGCGTGTCTGACTACTGTGGGTCTGGTACTGCCAGTCATTGGCGAACTGGGTTATTCCGGTGCGCAAATGGCGGCGTTGTCAGTGTGTATTGCTGGTGGTTCGTTGATACTCAGCCACGTAAACGATTCGGGCTTCTGGCTGTTCGGTAAGTTTACCGGTGCGACAGAAGTACAGACACTGAAAACATGGACCATTATGGAAACCATTTTGGGTACTACGGGCGCCATTATCGGCATGATCTATTTTGCCATGCTGAGTTAAGTTTTCCCTGCAACATAGCTAACGGCATTTTACTGATTGATTAAAATGCCGTTTTTTTATATTTATTTTCGGGCTTTTCAATAAAAAATCCGATGGGTGTTCGCTGTGGGGATGGCGAGGTGTGTTGAGTAAAAATCACAGAATTTCCCTCGGTTAATTTTGTGATTTAACGTGGTAGAATTTTTACGTCTAATAAAATATATTTAAAACAGACGGTTATATTTAGAGTGTTCCCCGTAGGTACGGGGATAAACCGACCGGGGAGAAAAAGCCCTCAGTGAGCGTAAGGTGTTCCCCGTAGGTACGGGGATAAACCGAAACCCGTTGGCGTACTGACTAATTTAGATATGTGTTCCCCGTAGGTACGGGGATAAACCGATCATTTATGAAGAAATTCATTTGAGGGAGCCGTGTTCCCCGTAGGTACGGGGATAAACCGCCCTATGTAGAGCGCTGGCAGCGGACAACGGAGTGTTCCCCGTAGGTACGGGGATAAACCGGTGACTAGATATCGAGGGTTTAGGTATAAACCGTGTTCCCCGTAGGTACGGGGATAAACCGTCATTTAGTGATGCCGTCGACATTTCAATGATGTGTTCCCCGTAGGTACGGGGATAAACCGACATCTTCTGGCACACCATCCCATAGTGATAGGTGTTCCCCGTAGGTACGGGGATAAACCGGGGACGCGCCTCACCGTAGCCGATCTGAACAAGTGTTCCCCGTAGGTACGGGGATAAACCGCCGTGAGCGGTTCATAGTTACAACTATGCTTAGTGTTCCCCGTAGGTACGGGGATATTTTTTTTTGCATACACTATCATCATTCATATGCCTTGACATATGCCTAATCTTTGCATATGTTTTGTTCATATACATAACCCATTTTATCCAAGGGGAAAAATGATGGAAAGAGTCGTAAAATTATTCAGAAATGGACGCAACCAAGCAGTAAGACTTCCTGTTCAATTTGAGTTTGACACTGACCGAGTTTACATCCGTCAAGACGAGAATGGTGATGTTATTCTCTCTAAAAATAAAGAAAAGAGTGATAGCTGGGAGCCGTTTTTCGGACTACTCAAAAATACAGCTATTCCAGCTGATTTTTTGGATGTTGATGATCGAAATCAAGATGTTTCGGTACGTGACCCATTTGAAGGAATCAAGTAACAATGTATATGCTTGATACTAATACTGTTAGCTATATCTTTCGCCAGAATCCCACAGTGCTAGCGAAATTAAAAACTGTGCCACCCTCAAAAATATGTATTTCCAGTATTACTGAAGCAGAGTTGCGCTATGGTATAGCCAAACGCCAAAATAAAGCGCTGGAAAAAATGGTCAATACTTTTATTGAGTCCGTCACTGTTTATGAGTGGGATAGCGAGGTTGCAAAAATTTATGGTGAACTCCGTGCCGACATGGAAAAAACGGGTCGTGTCATGGGAACAATGGATCAATTGATAGCTGCGCATGCTGTCAGCAAAGGGTTGGTAATTGTCACTAATGATGCTGCTTTTGTAATGGTTAATGGCTTATTAGTTGAGGATTGGACAAAAGAAGCATATAGATAGTTCCTCAATATGCTTCCTTTGCCATCATATTTCACTACTCAATCAAACCAATCATCTGGCTATAAAGCGCTTCGGCACTGCGTTCATACCCTGCGGCGGAGAGATGAACATAGTCGGGACGGGCAAGGTTCTGCTGCTGCCAACTTCTGATTGAACATGACCCACCCATAAACTCCTGCCAATTCCAGAACAGGGTGTGCTGCTGTTTGGCAACTACCTGCTGAACCTGAATTATGCCGTTGAGCAGCGCGGGTTGTTGTTCGGCACAGCTTGCGGCGGTTTTGTTTTTCAGCGAATCACTCGGCCCAACCAGCAAGATAACCACTTCTGGCATCGCCCTGCGAATTTCCTGCACTTTTGACGTTAATTCCTTCTGATAGGCAACAAGATCCAGTGAATCGTTGAAGGCTTCATTGGTGCCATAAGCAAGGATCACCATATCTGGTTTCAGTTGAACCAGTGTATTGATCCACTGTGGCTGCCATTTATCCAACATACTGATGGTGGCGCCATTAATCCCCAACGCGGATAACATAATACCGGAGCTCTGGCGTTTGATCAGCCAGCCGCCGATTTTCAAATGCGTATCCTGTGCATTGACCCTGAGTGGGAAAGAAACACTGTGTTGTTGCGAAAACTGCCATTCGCTTTGTGTGGCCGGCAGATCCCACTGGCTAAACTGCGTCCTGATTTGGCTTGCCTCATGGGATTGATAAAGCGCGCTTATCCCGTACTTCTCAAAAGTAGAGGGTGATAAATCCATCTGTATTGTGCTGCTGACATTTTCTGGTGTGGCAATAAAACCGCCCAGCGGATAATCAGCACGGTTATCTTTCCGGCTGCTCGAAAGCCACCAGTTTTTTTTATCATCCGTGAATTTAATGGTAGCGGTGCGCTGGCCGGGGATGCTGATCGGGCTGATAAAACCCGGGCCAGCATCACCATAGCGATTCTGCAATAAACTACGCAGCTTGCCGGTAAAAAAATCGGCAGCGGTGTGTGAATCGCCCAGTTGCACGAAATGGAGTTGACGCGAATTGCTATAACGCAGTTTATCCGCCAGTAATGGTAAATTGGGATCGCCAAAATTCGTCAGTTGCTGTTGACGATGTATTTGTGTCATCTGCAATTCAGATGAGGGTTTGGATTTTTTGCCGTGGCATGATAATAGGCTCACAGAGAGCGCGATAACCAGACCTGCACCCATTATCCGGTAAAACCAACGGAGCTGTCTAAATGGTTGCATCTTCTTTAACTGGCTCCTGAATAAATGTCATCAATGAAAAAATAGCGTTCGCGATGGTCTGCTGCCCATTCAAACTGAAATGAATACCGTCACCACTTCGGAGTTTGATTGCACTGCTGCCATCACCAATATAGTCTGAATAATTCTCCGACCGATATTTGAACATATCATTAACTGAAACATAGATCTCACCCATTTTTGCCACCTCTGCCTGATACAATTTATTGAGATAAGCCACGCCGCCGGAAAGTTTTTTCTGCCGCATGTTGGGTGGGCCAACCCAAATCACATCCACCTTATGCTGGTGAGCATCATTTAAAATCGTTTCGATTCGCTGACGATAAAGGTTTTCCCAATCTTCACTCGCAAATTTCAAATAGGTTCCCCCGCGTTTTGTCGGCATATCCCACGGATCATTGGGGCCTAAAAACACCACAACCAATTTAATATCCGGATTTTTTCTTAGTGTATCGCCGATTGTTTTGGGCCAATCAAAGAAACCGGGATAGGCCAACCCTGTGCTCTGCTTGCTCAAATTAATACTGGCGATGCCATGTTCCTGGTAAAGACGGCGTTTTAAATGCGGAGCAACGCCTTGCATCATCGAATCCCCTGCAAACAGTACCTGATCTTTTTTCCTCAGACTGACATTGGTTTTTGGGGTAATTTCGATAACCGCGTTTGATGGCGAATGATTTCGTAATAAGGATGATTGAGCGTGCCGGATATCTTTTTGCAGCAAATCAGGGAACGTCAAATAGCGGCTCTCGAGCGAGTACGCATATCCCTCCAGAAAACGCAAACCAACCTGAAAATCAGGAAGAATCACGCTTGGAGTAGCATCAATATTTATGGCCTGTAGCTTATTATCCTGATGAATCCCCCTTGCATATGCCATAAATGTTTCACTGGCGGCAATGGCACCTTGCTGCATATTGCTGCCCAAATCCCATATTGGCTCTCCCTTAAAGGTTGTCCACGGACTATTACGGTGATACTTCTGCTGCCAGAAATTATCCAGCGAACGTTGATTCAGCCAGATCAGTAGCAGGCTGGTTAAAGTGACAATAAAAATCACCTGTCCGACTTTTTTAAGATTAGGTATAAATTCAGAAATTGGCATAGATAAATCCCGGCATTCCAGAAGGTGACAGCATAAATACCAAAGTGAGGATCAGGGCTAAGGGAATTGGGTAATAAACCCATGACATTAGGCTATGGTTCTTTTCAATAGTGTTTCTGATATCCACTAGCCAAGGGTAGATAATAAAGAATCCCCAAAAAGCGATTAATAAAGTGCTACTGGATAACAGTGCCGTCAACACATCTCCTGAGCATAGTTGGTTTAATACAGTCAGAGCATCATTAAATGTTGGGCTGCGGAAGAATACCCATGCAAAACAGACAAAATGGAATGTCATCACGCGTGATAAAAATAATGAAATCGGGTTTTTTCTTCGCATCTCATTGCGATTTCCAGCGGAGGGAAACAGTGAGTTTTTAATATTGTGGAGAATTAATCCTAGCCCATGAATGGCACCCCAAATAATAAAGCTCAATCCGGCACCATGCCATAGACCGGAAATGACCATTGCAGAGAATAGATTTATATTCTTACGGATAGTGCTTTTTTTATTACCACCCAGTGGAATGTAAACGTAATCGCGGATAAACGTCGATAGGCTGATGTGCCAGCGCCGCCAAAATTCTTGTAAATTCTCAGCAAGATAAGGGGCATTAAAGTTCTGTGGCACTTTAAAACCTAACAGCAGGGCAATACCCGTCACGAGGTCGGTATAACCTGAAAAGTTGAAATAAATATTCCACGCATAAGCATAAATCGCGACAAGGACTTGTCCCGCATGATAGCCAGTGGGGTCATCAAAGACTGGATTAACAAAATTTTCAGAGAGCGTCGAACTGAGCAGAAACAGCTTTGCGATGGCCAGTGCAATCAATAATAGCGCTTTGAATGGCTCCAGCATCACTCTGGATGAAGCTTGGATCTGCGGCAGGAAATCTTTGGCTCTATTGATTGGCCCGGCCACGATGCTTGGAAAAAAGCAGAGATACAAAATAACATCAAGCAGCGGAGCGGGAGGCAGTTCTTTCTTGCAAACCGACATCACGTAACTGACGGAGTGAAAGGCATAAAATGACAAGCCTAATGGCATCAGCAGCTCAAGTATGGGCAATTCGACAGAAATTCCTAAATTGGCTAATGATTGCTGAATCGCCTCTTGAAAGAAAGAATAATATTTGAAGGCGGTAAAACAACCCACAATACCGAAAATCAGGAGCGTGAATATGGCCTTATTGGACAAATAACGACTGAGAATATTCGCCAAAAAGTAAATGAACAGGGTATAGGCGAATAGAATATAGGCAAATTTTGCTGCGAAAGAGAAGATAAATAAATAACTAACTAAAATTAATAAGCCATTCTGTAGCTTAGGGGCTTTTTGTAAAAGCCAATAGGCAAGAAACAGAATAACAAACGAACCAAGAAACTCAAAAGAAAAGAAATTCATATTAGGCTCTGGCTAACCATCTATCATTGAGAGAAAGGAAGTGATTCTGAGGTTTATTATAGTATGGAATTTACCTGTATTTACAATAGTTAGCAGGCAGAGAAATCATAAAAAAATAATCCGCTGTGTAATTAATACATAGCGGATTATTGGGAGCCTGCCGTATAGGCAGGTTCATTGCCTTTTTATTTAATAATGATTGAACATTAAACAATACGAAAGGCATTACGAATACGTAGGTGATTATTTCTGGCACGTTAATCTATACCCAATAGATTTCAAGTTACAGTGCGGTGGTAAGTGATCGTAGCTAACAAAAGCAGCAACTTGAAAGAATGAGATGCAGGGTATAAATTTACCCGTCTCTATGGGTCTGTCAGTTCCTGTGCCTGTGAAATCAGCTTTTTATTGCCATTAAATACCTGATGCAAATAGCGATTATAGTGAGCTCCCAGCTCGGAATAACCGTTCAGGTTATCGATCAATTTACTGGTATTCAGAGGCGTTTGTGTTGTCCTCTGTTTTGCCCGTGAAGTACGAAGTGATTCGTAAGCACGGTGTGTATTCATATTCTTCATGTAGGCGATGACGGAATCATCAACATTGCGATAAACCGAATAACCTTTGATTTTTCCTTTGGTTTTGCTGCATGAGTTGCAACGCATACCAAACAGGTTATTGTTTTTCTTGGCAAGTTCTGATGTTCCCCAGCCCGATTCTGCGGCTGCCTGAGTAGCGACAAAATGGGTCGGTATAATGTCAACTCGACTTAGCAGTTTATTCCAATTGACCTGTTTCGGTGATGTGCAGGCCATTTTGTAACTTGCGCAGATCTTCTGCAATCGACTGATATCCTGTACAGACCAGTGACGAGTTTTCTGGTGTGACAGCAGCCATTTTCGGTCTTGCATAATCTGTTGATTATGCTCATCAATGACAGGGACAACAATGTTTAAAAACGCTTTCTTCCGGGGTGTACCTGAAGGATATTGTCGCAAATCCGGCAAACTCTCCTGAATGCCATTGTGAGAATATTCTTTCATTTTTGAGGTACTGGTCGAAGCATAACTCAGACCGGTAAAGATTAATGAGAGAAAGAAAGCGAAGACGGCAGTTGTCCTCATGATTAAAGAGGGCATTTGCTTCTCCTCGTTTTATTGCTCTGGATAAAAAACATACGAATATTAGCAGAACAATCAATATCTGGCTACCGTTATTCACCATTCATAAAGTTCGTTTCTATAACGAATGCTAGCACATTACTGACAATAACCTATATTTTTCATTTTATTCAGTAAATTAGTGTAATGATTATTAGGATTTTATCCGGTTAATCGTGTTGTTGATTTAATGTTTTTATAGGATTAGCAGCGTAAATACGCGGTTTTTGCTGTATAGATCATTATTGTGATTGAAGTCTAATTTTTAGAAAAGGAGCTTTTATTTATGTTTAATCGTCTATTACTTCTATTAAGCTAATGGTATTATTAAATTAATATTATGATTAACATAGTCTATTAAGACAATTTTAATAAGATATTCCCAGATAATCATCTATTCAGAATAGTATTTCTATAAAGTAAAATTTTTTGTAACGGAATTTATTAATTTAATCAATGTAAAAATGAGGAATGATAAAAATAGCAATTAATGAATAATCATCAACTGTATTTGCACGGTGCAAATACAGTTTGTAAATTTTATT
>NZ_JAQRFO010000024.1:0-72398 GCF_028598775.1 Xenorhabdus aichiensis | reverse complement strand
TTATTATCTTATTATCTTATTATCTTATTATCTTATTATCTTATTATCTTATTATCTTATTATCTTATTATCTTATTATCTTATTATCTTATTATCTTATTATCTTATTATCTTATTATTCTTTTATATTTATATTTATATTTATATTTATATTTATATTTAATAAATATATTTTTATCATAGAATAAATTGGATTATAGGTTATTTGATTTTAAGCGTTTGAGATTTTATATTTTTTCTTCAGCAACTAAATCTCTTATTAGATAAGCAGTTAAAAAGAGCGTCCGCTTTTGCGAACGCTCTTTAAATCAATTAATGTCCTCTTGGGGTCGTCATGGCTGAAAGTAATGCCTTCCCGACATCTTGGATGTGGGGTGGCTCCATGATGGATTCATGAGAACCGTTGATCGGAACGACAGTTAGCCGTTCCTTCGGTATAACGGCTTCCCAGCCAAGGGCGTGACTACTCTGATCATTTTCTTCCGTTGCCCTGAACAGGGTGACGTCAACCGTGGCTGTCGATGGAATATAGTGATAAGCAGCGACAGAAATGTTGTGATAAAGGTGTAATTGATGCCTGATATTCTCAGAAGCGGGTAATAAATCGTTCTGTTGAGCAAGCATTAATATTGCCGCGCAGTCATGGTTTTCCGCTAATCTCTGTATCTCATCATGCAGAGAGGTCGGCATATTTTCTGGCAGTACTTCAAGCAATGTGGCTGTTTCATTAAATGGCAGACCTGCCTGTTTTTCTTCCAGAGAAAATGCGTCCTGATAGCTGGCACCTGAATCAAATAGACCGATAAAATTGACGGCTTCGCCCTCAGTCGTCAGTTGGCACGCCATTTCATACGCAATGGCTCCACCAATTGACCATCCGGCCAGATCATAAGGCCCTTGTATCTGCGTCTGACGGAGACAGGCAACGTACTCTTTGGCGATTTCGCTGATGGTTAACCGGGCATTTTCTTCCCCAAAGGCATCACTGGCGATGATCCCATAAATTGACCGATCCTTATCATCAATATAAGGGGCAAGATCGTAAGCATACTGAACGTCACCTCCCGCCGGATGAATGAGGAACAATGAGGATTTTCCATTGCCTTTACGGATTGTGACGATATTTTGCTGTTGAACCAGAGGGGAACTCAATGGATTTTTCGCTTGAAGATAAGCGGCAAGTTCATTGATTGTCGGATAAATAAGCAGGTCGCGTATGGCGATATCGATGTCGAGCGCTTGACGTAAGCGCACGACAACTTGCAATGTCAATAAGGAGTGACCCCCCAATTCAAAGAAGTGATCATGCCTGCCGACACGTTCGAGGCCGAGGCTTTCTTGCCAGACTTGAGCAATGATATTTTCTGTTTCTCCGACCGGCGCTTCATAACCGATTTGAGCAATGACCGCTGAGTCATCCGGTAATGGCAACGCTTGACGATCCAGTTTACCGTTTGGTGTCTGTGGGAATGAATCCAGCGCTACAAAGGCATTGGGAACCATATAGCTGGCTAAACTGGCCTGTAACGTTTCACGGAGTTTCTCTGGGTTCAGGGACGCTTCCGGCTGTAATACCAGATAGGCGACCAGACGCTTATCATTGGCGGTATCTTCACGAACCATGACAACGGCTTCTTTGATATCGGCACAGGCGAGTAATCTGGCTTCAATTTCCCCTAATTCAATACGGAATCCGCGGATTTTGACCTGAAAATCATTGCGGCCGAGATAGTCAATGTTGCCGTCGGGAAGCCAGCGTCCCAAATCTCCCGTTTTATACATGCGTCTATCAGCCGGTGCATCCGCTTCGTCACTGAATGGGTCATGGACAAAACGCTCTGCTGTGAGATCCGGACGGTTAAAATAGCCACGCGTGACGCCAATGCCGCCGATATGAATTTCACCGGCCACACCCATCGGAACGGGATGGCCGTGTTTATCAAGAATGTAGATCTGCGTATTGGCAATCGGGCGGCCAATCGTGATCTGGGACGTGGTATGGCGGCTCGTCGGCTCTGTCTGTAGGTTGCCAGAGGCCGTTGAGCAGATAGTGGTTTCTGTCGGCCCATACAGGTTCCACAATCCACTGACTTTTTCTTTTAAACGCTGTGCCAGTTCGTGAGGTAATGCTTCTCCCCCGCTTGTCGCTTTGATCGCGGCACCTGTCCAGCCGGAATCAAGTAGCATGCGCCAGGTCGTAGGAGTCGCCTGCATGACTTTGATGTTGCGTGCGGCGATCAATTCCGCTAATTGCTCTGGATCTCTGGCGGTCAATGATGGCGCTATGACGCAGGTACTGCCGTTGCATAAGGGCAGATACAACTCAAGTGCGGCAACATCAAAGCCAATTGTGGTCGCGGTGAGCAGGGTATCATCGACAGAGATTTGCAGTCGGTCTTTCATTGATAGCAGCAGGTTTACTACCCCAATATGCTCAACCATGACCCCTTTGGGGCGTCCCGTCGAACCGGAGGTATACAGCACATAGGCCAGATTGCGTGATGTAATACCTAAATCGGCGGCTGGCAGGTTGCACTCAGGTTGATGAATGATATTTGCCTGATATTCATCACTATCCAGTATCAATATTGGCGTATCGGTCTCAGACAAACGGGTTTGCAGGCTATGCTGAGTCAGTAATACGGTGGGCTGGCTATCTGATAGCATATAAGACAGGCGTTCACCGGGATATTCCGGATCGAGAGGAATATAACCCGCCCCGGCTTTCATGATTGCTAATAAGCCGATGACCATCTCCAGACCACGCTCTACACAAATGGCAACCCGATCATCCGGACGTACCCCAAACGCAATCAGATAGTGTGCCAGTTGGTTGGCCCGACGGTTCAGTTCGTCGTAACTCAATTGATTGTCATCATAAATCAGCGCGGTTGCGGTAGGGGAGCGCTCTACCTGTTGTTCAATGAGCTGGTGGATCAGTTGATCCTGCGGGTAAGCCTCACGGGTGTTGTTGAACGTTCGCAGAAGCTGTGTACGTTCTTCCTGCGGCAGTATGTTGAGTTGCAGGCAAGTTTGTTCCGGCGAATTTTTCAGGCTTTCAACTAAGCCATGCAACACGGTGTTCATGAAGTTATTAATCCGCATGGGATCAAGTTCCGGAACACACTGTGCGACCAGTGTAAAGCCTTGCGCGGTGTCATCGACAGATAAACTCAGAGGATAGTTGGTGCGCTCATCGACATTTAATAGTCCGATGCCTTCCCAGGCCGTGAGGGTTGTCTGCTGGGTATCGTCCTGATTATGACGATAATTCAACAGGCTACTGAACAATGGCAGAGGCGGGGTAACTCCACTGCAATTTTGAGCCATTGCCAGCGGTGCCTGTTCATGTTCCAGTAATTCACTCAATAAGCGATAAGTTTGCTGGACGACCTGCTGTACATTGAAGGTACTCAATTTGATCCGTATGGGTAATGTATTCATGAACATCCCCAGTGTCTGATCGGCACCGGCAACACCCTGTAATCGTCCCAATAACACCGTACCGAAGACGACATCATCCCGTCCGCTGCATTGTGCCAGTACCTGCGCCCAAGCGACGTGGAACAGTACTGCGGCACTGACTCCCTGCTGACGGGCGCATTCCCGTAGTGTCTGCGCAAACGAAGCATCCAGATCGAATTCCGCTTCTATGATGTGGCTATCTTCGCCATAGACTTCCTGTAAGCCAAAGGGCAGGGTGGGTTCATCCACATCTCCCAAAAGCTGGCGGAAATAGTCCTGATGTTTTTCAAGCGGTACGGCGCGGGTCTGGGCGATAAAGTTACGGTAGGGCAGGGACGGCGGCAGATCGTCGCTCTGGCCTATCATGATTGCCTGCACTTCGTTAAATATCATCTCCAGCGACTGGTGATCACACACCAGATGGTGGTGGAGTAAAGCCAGAAACCAGGTTTCACTCTGCGGATCTTTGGCAAGGCTGGCAGACATTAACGGCGCTTGGGTGATATCCATCCGTACCGAGCGCGGATCAATATGGCGACGCAGTTGCTGTTCGGCCTCTTCCTCCGGTGACAGGGTTAACTCTGTGACGGGGATCGGTGCCTGACGATAAACCACCTGTACCGGCTGCGGCAGGTCATCCCAGAGAATCGCACTGCGCAGAATATCGTGGCGGTGGAACACCTGTTGCAGCGCGAGTAAAAACGCATCCAGACGCTGGCGGCTGTCAAAGGTCATCAACAGGTTGTCCAGATAAGTATCGCCTTCCGTTTCCAGTAAATGGTGGAACAGAATACCTTCCTGCAATGGCCCCAGCGGGTAGATATCCTGAATGTTACTGATTCCGCCGGAGACTTGGGTAACGATTTGGTCAATGTTGGTCTGCGTCAGTGCCACCAGCGGCAGCATCTCCGGTGTAATAACCTGGCAATCGTCGGTGATGAGATTCGGCGGTACGCTTATGCCGGCAGAGCCATCAGAATCTGACGCGGCCAGACGAACCGCCATCGCTGCCAGTGTCGGCGAAGAGAAGACGCTACTGACATCCAGTGTCAGATTGCGTTGGCGCAGTTGTTCAATCAGGCTGACGACCAGCAGCGAATGCCCGCCCAGTTCAAAGAAGTTGTCATGGCGCCCAACCTGCTCCAGCCCCAGCAGGGTCTGCCAGACAGAGGCAAGTTGTTGTTCGGTTTCACCCTGAGGAGCCTGAAATTCACGGCTGATGGAGGCGGCGTGATCGGGGGCCGGCAAGGCCTTGCGATCCAGTTTGCCGTTCGGGTTCAGCGGGAACGTATCCAGTATCACGAATGCGCTCGGCAGCATATACTCTGCCAGATGAGTACTCAATTGTTCGCGCAAATCGGCGGCATCCAACGTGACATCGGACTTCGGCACGAGGTAAGCCACCAGACGTTTATCGCCTGCGCCTTCTTCACGCGCCACCACCACGGCATCACTGACCCCCGCACAGGCGGCCAACTGGTTTTCGATTTCACCCAGTTCAATGCGGAAGCCACGGATTTTGACCTGAAAATCATTGCGGCCGAGGTAGACAATTGTGCCATCCGGTCGCCAGCAGCCCAGATCGCCCGTCCGGTACATCCGCGCATGAGGTTGTTCACGGAATGGGTCGGACATAAAACGTTCGGCAGTGAGTTCAGGCCGGTTCAGATAGCCTCGGGCAACCCCTGCGCCACCAATATAGATTTCTCCGGTGACACCAATGGGGACGGGTTGCCCCCGCGTATCAAGAATATAAATGTAGGTATTGATAAGAGGATGGCCAATCGACAGGGTTTCCATGCCATAGGAAGCAGGGTCATTCAATGCCAGCGCCGTGGCAATGACCGTCGTTTCCGTTGGCCCGTAGGTGTCGATCCAGCGGCAGTGTCGGGTTTCCGGCATCGATTGCCAAGTGACGAAATGGCGGTGTTCGGCTTTTTCACCGCCGACCGTGACCGAACGCAGGTGGGAACTGAAACCACTGCGGCCGGCTTTCATCTCCTGTACCCACTGGTGCCAGAAGGCGGTAGGCAGATCGGCGACGCTGATCGCCTGCTCCTGCAAGAAATGACTGAATGTGGCATCGGGTATGCGAATATGCGCCGGACGCAGGATCAGGGTTGCGCCAACGGCCAGCGTCGGGAAGATTTCAGACACGGCAGTATCAAATGAAACTGAGGCAAATTGCAGGACGCGGTCAGTGGATTTGAGCTCACTGTTCTGGCATTGGGCATAGGTGAAATTCACCACGTTATGGTGTTCAATCATCACCCCTTTAGGTAGACCGGTGGAGCCGGAGGTATAGATGATATAGGCCAGATGATGGGGATGCAGCCCCAACTGGCGTGGGTCCGGGTTATCGGTCGGTTGCGGTGCCACGGTATTTAAATGGCTGGCTTCGTCCAGTTGCCAGACGGTAAGATTTTCTATCGGCAATCGTGCCTGCAAATGCTGCTGGGTGAGCAGTAATTTTGGCGCACTGTCTGACAGGATATAGGTCAGACGTTCGGCAGGGTATTCAGGGTCAAGCGGAACATAACCCGCCCCGGCTTTTAATATGCCGAGCATCCCAATTACCATGTCGAGATTGCGCTCAATACAAATCGCCACGCGGTCATCAGGCTGAACACCAAAAGCAATCAGGGCGTGAGCCAGTTGGTTGGCGCGCTGGTTCAATTCGGCATAGCTGAGTTGAGCGTCTTCCCAGATTAAGGCAATCGCATCGGGTGTGTGCTCTACTTGCTGCTCAAATAACTGCGGTAGCAGTTTATCCTGCGGATAGGCCACTGCGGTATTGTTAAAGTCTGCTAGCAACTGAGCACGTTCTGCTGATGGCAGGATAGTCAAGGACTGGATACTTTGTTCAGGCTGATTTTGCAGCGCCGCCACCAGCTCTTTCAGGGCAATATCCATATAAGCGTTAATGCGGGCAGGATCAATTTGCTGGCTGCATTGCGCGGTCAGCGCAAAACCTTCATCGAAGGCGTCCACATCCAGCGACAACGGGTAATTACTACGCTCTTCACCACTGAGGGTCTGGATACCTTCCCAGGCGAGTGATAGATCCTGCTCGTCATCATCTGAGCTGTGACGGAAATTGAGTAGGCTGTTAAACAGGGGCAGGGAAACAGGAATCCCACTGCAACGCTGGGCAATTGCCAGTGGTGCCTGCTCATGTGCCAGTAACTGGCTGAGTTGCTGATAAGTTTCCTGTACCGTTTGTTGCACACTGCGATCCTGCAAGATGACACGAACGGGTAAAGTATTGATAAACATACCCAGTATTCGGGTCGTATCCTCACCCCCCTGTAACCGTCCCAATAACACCGTCCCGAAGACCACATCTTCCCGATTACTGCATTGCGCCAGCACTTGTGCCCAAGCGACATGGAACAGGACGGCGGCGCTAACTCCCTGCTGACGGGCGCAGTCTCGTATCCTGTGCGCCAGTTCGTCATCCAGTGTTAAAACGGCTTCTGCGATCTCATTATTACTTGCCTGAACATCCAGTAAACCAAAGGGCAGGGTCGGTTCATCGACATCACCCAGCAACTGTTGAAAATAAGCCTGATGTTTTTCAACCGGTACGCTTCGGGTCTGGGCGATGAAGTTACGGTAGGGCAACGCGGGCTGTAGATGTTCACCTTGTCCCAGCAGCAATGTCTGGACTTCATTAAATATCAGTTCCAGCGACAGGTGATCACACACCAAATGATGGTGCAGCAAGGACAACAGCCAGGTTTCGCTATGCGGATCTTTGGCAATATTGGCCGACATTAACGGCGCTTGGGTGATATCCATCCGTATGGCGCGAGAATCCGTATAGCGGCGTAATTGCTGTTCAGCGTCTTCCTCTGGTGACAGGACTAACGCTATCACAGGAAGAGGAGCCTGCCGGTAAACTACCTGTACCGGCTCAGGTTGCCCATGCCAGTGGACGGCGCTACGCAGGATATCGTGACGGTCGATCACCTGTTGCAGTGCCAGCAGAAACGCATCCAGCCGCTGGCGACTGTCAAAGGTCATTAGCTGGCTATCGAGATAGGTGTCACCCGTTGTTTCCAGCATATGGTGGAACAGAATGCCTTCCTGCAATGGCCCCAGCGGGTAAATATCCTGAATGTTGGCCGCCCCGCCGCTGACTTGGGTAACAAGCTGGTCAATATTGTCTTGTGTCAGCGTGACCAGTGGCAGCATCTCCGGCGTAATGGCATGGCAATTGTCCGGGATCAGGTTCGGGGGAACGGCCTGCGTACGGGTATCAGATGCGGCGTCATCGGTTAAATGTGCGGCCATAGCGGCTAGCGTCGGCGCTGAGAAAACCGCGCTGACACTCACGGCGAGACCGCGTTGGCGCAGTTGTTCGATCAGGCTGACGACCAGCAGTGAATGCCCGCCTAGTTCAAAGAAGTTGTCTTGACGTCCAATCTGCTCTAACCCCAACAGATTTTGCCAAACCGCGGCCAGTTGCTGCTCGGTTTCCCCTTGAGGTGCCTGATATTCACGGCTGATTATGGCGGTACGATCCGGTGCCGGCAGCGCCTTGCGATCCACTTTGCCATTCGGGTTCAGCGGGAAGGCTTCCAGCATGACAAATGCACTGGGAAGCATATGTTCCATCAGGCGGGTGCTCAGTTGTTCGCGCAGGCTGGCGGCATCCAGTGTGACATCAGCCTTCGGCACGAGGTACGCGACCAGACGTTTATCGCCTGCGCCTTCTTCACGCGCCACCACCACGGCATCACTGACACCGGGACAGTCGGCCAATTGCGCTTCGATTTCCCCCAGTTCAATACGGAACCCACGGATCTTGACCTGAAAGTCATTGCGGCCGAGATAGACAATCGTGCTATCCGGTCGCCAGCAGCCCAGATCGCCTGTCCGGTACATGCGCGCATTGGGCTGTTCACTGAAAGGATCAGACACAAAACGTTCGGCAGTGAGTTCAGGCCGATTCAGATAACCCCGGGCAACCCCTGCGCCGCCAATATAGATTTCTCCGGCGACTCCGATGGGTACAGGCTGTCCCTGTGTATCGAGAATATAGATCCGGGTATTGGCAATGGGACGGCCAATCGACAAGGTTTCCGCCGCACAGAAAGAACGGGCGGCATGGCTGTTCAGTGTCAGTGCAGTGGCAATGACGGTGGTTTCCGTTGGCCCGTAGGTGTCGAGCCAGCGGCAATTCCGGGTTTCCGGCATTGATTGCCAAGTGACGAAATGACGGTGTTCGGCTTTTTCGCCGCCGACCGTGACTGAACGCAGATGGGTGCTGAAACCACTGCGGCCGGCTTTCATCTCCTGTACCCACTGGTGCCAGAAGGCGGTGGGCAGTTCTGCGATGCTGATCCGTTGTTCCTGCAAGAAATGACCAAAGGCGGCATCGGGTATGCGAATATGCGCCGGACGCAGGATTAAAGTCGCCCCGACAGACAACGTCGGGAAAATTTCAGAGACGGCCGTATCAAAGGAAACCGAGGAAAATTGCAGAACGCGATCCGTGGATTTGAGTTCATTGATCTGGCATTGGGAATGCACAAAATTCACCACGTTGCGGTGCTCAATCATCACGCCTTTGGGCTGCCCCGTGGAGCCGGAGGTATAGATGATATAGGCCAGATGATGTGGCAGTAACCCTGCTTGGCACAGTTCAGGGTTGTGTGTCGGTTGCTGTGCCACGGCATTTAAATGGCCGGCGTCGTCCAGTTGCCAGACGGGCAGGCCGTCTACCGCTAACTGTGCCTGCAAATGCTGTTGAGTGAGCAATAATTTTGGCGCACTGTCTGACAGGATATAGGCCAGCCGCTCGGCAGGGTATTCGGTATCTAGCGGAATATAACCTGCACCCGCTTTTAATATGCCCAGCATACCCATGATCATATCGGGGCTACGCTCGGCACAAATCGCCACGCGGTCATCGGGCTGAACGCCAAAGTCAATCAGGGCGTGAGCCAGTTGGTTGGCGCGCTGGTTCAGTTCGGCGTAGCTGAGTTGAGCGTCTTCCCAGATTAAGGCAATGGCATCCGGTGTGCGCTCTGCCTGCTGCTCAACCATCTGATGGAGCAGGATATCTTTCGGATAGGCCACGGTAGTTTCGTTGAAATCCACCAATAGCCGGGTACGCTCTTGTGGCATCAAGAGTGGCAGCTCTTCTACCCGCAGCGTGTCATCCGCTGTCATGGCGGTGAGCAGGGTGGTCAGGTAGCCAACCATGCGCTCAATGCTGGCAGGGTCAAAAAGATCGCGGGCGTATTCCAGCCCGCCCACCAATCCGTTTTCGCTATCATTCAGGGATAACGACAGATCGAAATGTGAGCTGTTTTCAGGTAACTCCAGCTCACTGATCGTCAGCCCCGGTAGTTCAACGTTTTGTTGCCCCGGCGTATTTTCCTGAGACAGCATGACCTGAAAGATCGGGCTATGGCTCAGGCTGCGCGGGGGTTTTAACGCTTCAACTAACTGTTCGAATGGCAGATCCTGATGCACGTAAGCATTCAGGGTATGGGCTTTCACCTGTGCCAATAGCTCACTGACGGTTGGGTTGTCATGCAACTGTACCCGCAGCGCTAACGTATTGACAAAGAAACCGAGCAAAGGCTCCAGTTCACGATGCTGGCGATTTGCGACGGGCGTGCCTATTACCAGATCCTTCTGTCCACTGATGCGGGAGAGTAACACTGCCCAGCCCGCCAGCAGGGTCATAAATAAGGTTGTCCCATGACGTTGGCCGAGTGTTTTTAATTGTGCTTTCAGCGTCGCAGGAAACGTGATTTCAACGCTTCCGCCGGCATAACTCTGCTGTGGCGGACGAGGCCTGTCTGTGGGAAGTGTTAAGAGTGCGGGGGCATCCTGTAGTGCACTGCACCAGTAATCCAATTGTTTTTCCAGCACTTCGCCCTGTAGCCACTGCCGTTGCCAGAGCGCATAGTCGGCATACTGGAGCGTCAATGGGGGTAACGGGTTTGCCAGACCCTGATCGAAAGTGTGGTAAAGCGTCGAGAGTTCCTGCATCAACACATTGATTGACCAGCCATCGGAGATAATGTGATGCTGAGTTAACAGCAGGATATGGCTATCCTGCGAGAGCTTGAGTAATCGTCCCCGTATCAACGGGCCATGTTCAAAATCAAAGGGATGGCTCGCTTCAGACTGCATACACTCTTCAATGGTGGTCTGTTGTTCTGTCTCAGGCAACTGGCTGAGATCCTGAACGGTTAAAGTAAAGCCGCAGTCTGCATCGCCAATGATTTGCTGTGCTTTTCCCTCGACCAGCGCAATGGTGGTTCGCAAAATTTCATGGCGTGCCACCAGGCTATCCAGCGTGGCCTGTAATGCGCTTTGGTTCAGCTGGCCTTGCAGATGAAGGCCGGCCGGTATGTGATACGCCGTCTGTGCGGCGGGATCCAATTGAGCAAGGAACCATAGGCGCTGCTGCGCCCAGGATAGCGGTAACGCCTGTTGTGGGTCAGTTCTGGGCTGGATCTGATATTTTTCAGTACTCAGGCTATTTTGGATGCGTTCTTTAATTTTTTTCTGGAGCACTGCCTGCCGTAATTTATCCAGAGTTTGTTCATTTATGTTCATTGTTGATCTCCATTTAACATGGCAAGCAACTCTTCTTCAGACAGGTTCTCCAACTCTTTTTGTACCGACTCTATATCTTGGGCGAAAAAGGTTTCAATTTGTCTTGATAGAATAAGTTCAGCAAGTTTATACAGTGTTGAGTGATGAAAAATGTCTGCAATAGGAATTTCAAGGTGGAATTCTTCACGCAGGTGAGTGGATAACCGCATGATGGATAATGAATTCCCGCCTAACTCAAAGAAGTTATCATGGCGCCCTACCTGCTCCAGTCCCAGCAGGGTCTGCCAGATAGCGGCCAGTTGCGGTTCAATTTCACCTTGAGGGGCTTCATATTCATGGCTGGCGCTGGCGGAACGATCGGGTGCCGGCAGTGCTTTGCGATCCAGTTTTCCACTCGGTGTCAGCGGGAAGGCATCCAGTATCACGAACGCACTCGGCAGCATATATTCCGTCAGGTGCGTGCTCAGTTGTTCACGCAGGCTGGCTGCGTCCAAAGACGCATCGGGTTGCGGGATCACATAAGCCACCAGACGCTTATCACCGGCATCCTCTTCACGCGCCACCACCACGGCATCCTTGACACCCGGGCAGGCGGCCAGTTGGGTTTCGATTTCACCCAGTTCAATGCGGAAGCCACGGAGCTTGACCTGAAAGTCATTACGGCCGAGATAGATAATCGTACCATCCGGTTGCCAGCAGCCCAGATCGCCTGTCCGGTACATCCGCGCATTGGGTTGCTCACTGAAGGGGTCGGACACAAAACGTTCGGTGGTGAGTTCAGGCCGATTCAGGTAACCCCGGGCAACCCCCGCGCCGCCAATGTAGATTTCTCCGGTGACCCCGACGGGTACAGGCTGTCCCCGCGTATCGAGAATGTAGATCCGGGTATTGGCAATCGGGCGACCAATCGACAAGGTTTCCGTCACACAGGAAGAATCGGCAGTGTGGTTGTCCAGTGCTAGCGCTGTGGTGATAACAGTGGTTTCGGTTGGCCCGTAGGAGTCGATCCAGCGACAGTGCCGGGTTTCCGGCATCGACTGCCAGGTGAGGTAATGACGCGGTTCGGCTTTTTCACCGCCGACCGTGACCGAACGCAGGAGGGGACTGAAACCACTGCGGCCGGCTTTCATCTCCTGTACCCACTGGTGCCAAAAGGCGGTGGGCAGATCGACGATACTGATCGCCTGCTCCCGCAAGAAATGGCTGAAGGTAGCATCCGGTACTTGAATATGCGCCGGGCGCAGGATTAAGGTCGCCCCGACGGCCAATGTAGGGAAAATCTCAGACACGGCAGTATCAAACGAAACCGAGGCAAATTGCAGGACGCGGTCAGTGGATTTGAGCTCACTGACCTGGCATTGAGCATAGGTAAAATTCACCACGTTGCGGTGCTCAATCATCACCCCTTTGGGCAGTCCGGTGGAGCCGGAGGTATAGATAATATAGGCCAGATGATGCGGAAGCAGCCCCAGTCGGCGTGAGTCAGGGTTATCGGTCGGTTGCTGTGCCACCGTACTTAAATGGTCGGCATCGTCCAGTCGCCAGACGGGGAGATCCTCTACGGCTAATCGCACCTGTAAATGCTGCTGGGTGAGCAGTAATTTCGGCGCACTGTCTGACAGGATATAGGCCAGCCGCTCGGCAGGGTAGGCCGGATCGAGCGGAACGTAACCTGCACCGGCTTTTAATATGCCCAGCATACCAATCACCATGTCAAGATTGCGTTCGATACAGATCGCCACCCGATCATCGGGCTGCACGCCAGACGAAATCAGGTGATATGCCAGTTGGTTGGCGCGCTGGTTCAATTCGGCATAGCTGAGTTGAACATCTTCCCAGATTAAGGCAATGGCATCCGGTGTGCGTTCCGCCTGCTGTTCGAATGGCTGGTGGAGCAGGACATTTTGCGGATAGGAAACTGCCGTATTGTTAAAGTCCACCAGTAACCGGGTGCGTTCATCTGGCGGCAGGACGGCGAGAGATTGAATGCTTTGTTCAGAGACGTTTTGCAGTGCGGCCACCAGCTCTCTCAGCACGGTATCCATATAAGTGTTAATGCGTGCCGGATCAACCTGTCGGTTACACTGGGCGGTCAGGGCAAAGCCATCATCGAAGTCATCCACATCCAGCGACAGAGGATAATTACTGCGTTCTTCACCGCTGAGGATTTGAATACCTTCCCAAGCCGGTGATGCGGATTGTTTATCGTCACGCTGGCTATGGCGGAAATTAAGCAGGCTGTTAAAGAGAGGTTGAGGCGCTTGAACACGGCTGCAACGCTGGGCGATGGCCAGCGGGGTTTGTTCGTGTTCCAGCAATGTACTTAACTGCCGGTAAGTTTCCTGAACGGTTTGTCGCACGGTGCGTTCCTGCAATAAAACGCGCACAGGCAGGGTATTGATAAACATGCCGAGGACTTGATCGGCACCTGAGCCTCCCTGCAACCGTCCCAGTAATACCGTACCGAAAACGACATCATCCCGTCCGCTGCATTGCGCCACTACCTGCGCCCAGGCGACGTGGAACAATACCGCGGCACTGACGCCCTGTTGACGGGCGCAGTCACGTATTTTGCGCGCCAGTTCGTTATCTAAAGTGAAGTTGGCTTCTGCTATTTCACTCTGTTCATCAGAGTTGCCTTGTATATCGAGTAAGCCAAAGGGCAGGGTAGGTTCATCCACATCACCCAAGAGCTGGCGGAAGTAGTCCTGATGTTTTTCAAGCGGCACGGTGCGGGTCTGGGCGATAAAGTTGCGGTAAGGCAACGATGGCGACAACGAGTCATCCAGTCCCAGTAGCATTGCCTGCACTTCGTTAAATATCATCTCCAGCGACAGGTGATCACACACCAGATGGTGGTGGAGTAAAGCCAGAAACCAGGTTTCACTGTGCGGATCTTTGGCGAGCTTGATAGACAATAACGGGGCTTGAGTCAGATCCATCCGTACCGAACGGGAATCGGTAGCATCGCGCAACTGCTGTTCGGCATCGTGTTCCGGCGACAGCGTCAACTCGGCAATGGGAAGAGGGGCTTGACGATAAACCACTTGTACTGGCTCCGGCAGGCCGTTCCAGTGAACCGCACTGCGCAGGATATCGTGACGGTTGATAACCTGTTGCAGCGCCAGCAAAAACGTATCCAGACGCGGGCGGCTGTCAAAGGTCATCAACTGGTTATCGAGATAGGTGTCACCGGTTGTTTCCAGTAAATGGTGGAACAGAATGCCTTCCTGCAATGGCCCCAACGGATAGATATCCTGAATATTGGCGACACCTCCGGGGATTTGGGCGACGATCTGGTCAATGTTATCCTGTGTCAGTGCCACCAGTGGCAGCATCTCCGGTGTAATGGCCTGACAACCGTCGGTGATGAGATTCGGCGGCACGTTTTGTACGCTGGTGCCAGCAGCACCATCAGACGTTTTCACTATCAGACGAGCCGCCATCGCCGCCAGTGTCGGCGAAGAGAAGACGGCGCTGACATCCAGGTTCAGACTGCTTTGGCGCAGTTGTTCAATCAGGCTGACCACCAGCAGCGAATGCCCGCCCAGTTCAAAGAAATTATCCTGACGCCCGACCTGTTCCAGCCCCAGCAAGGTTTGCCAGATAACGGCCAGTTGCTGCTCCATCTCTCCCTGAGGTGCCTGATATTCACGGCTGACGGTGGCGGCGTGATCGGGTGCCGGCAATGCCTTGCGATCCAGTTTTCCGTTCGGGTTCAGCGGGAACGCATCCAGTATCACGAAGGCACTCGGCAGCATATATTCAGCCAAGTGGGTGCTCAGTTGTTCGCGCAGGCTGGCGGCATCCAACGTGACATCAGGCTGTGGCACGAGGTACGCCACCAGACGTTTATCGCCGCTGCCCTCTTCACGCGCCACCACCACGGCATCACTGACCCCCGCACAGGCAGCCAACTGAGCCTCAATTTCGCCCAGTTCAATGCGGAAGCCGCGTATCTTGACCTGAAAGTCATTGCGGCCGAGATAGACAATCGTGCCATCCGGTTGCCAGCAGCCCAGATCACCTGTCCGGTACATCCGTGCATGGGGTTGTTCACGGAATGGGTCGGACACAAAACGCTCGGCGGTGAGTTCAGGGCGGTTCAGATAACCCCGGGCAACGCCTGCGCCACCAATGTAGATTTCTCCGGTGACACCAAGGGGGACGGGCTGCCCCTGTGTATCAAGAATATAAACGTGGGTATTGATCAGGGGACGGCCAATCGACAAGGATTCTGCTACATAGGAAGTCGGGTCATTCAGTGCCAGCGCCGTGGCAATGACGGTGGTTTCGGTTGGCCCGTAAGTGTCGATCCAGCGGCAGTGCCGGGTTTCCGGCATCGATTGCCAGGTGACGAAATGGCGGTATTCAGCTTTTTCACCGCCGACTGTGACCGAACGTACATGGGAACTGAAATCACTGCGGCCGGCTTTCATCTCCTGTACCCACTGGTGCCAGAAGGCGGTAGGCAGATCGACGATGCTGATCGCCTGTTCCTGCAAGAAATGACTGAAGGTAGCATCCGGGATGCGAATATGCGCCGGACGCAGGATCAAGGTCGCTCCGACTGACAGCGTCGGGAAAATTTCAGACACGGCCGTATCAAACGAAACCGACGCAAATTGCAGAACGCGGTCAGTGGATTTGAGTTCACTGGTCTGGCATTGGGAGTAGGTGAAATTCACGACGTTGTGATGTTCAATCATCACCCCTTTGGGCAGACCGGTAGAGCCGGAGGTATAGATGATATAGGCCAGATGATGGGGATGTAACCCCAATTGGCGTGGGTCCGGGTTATCGGTCGGTTGCTGTGCCACGCTATTTAAATGGCCGGTATCGTCCAGTTGCCAGACCGGGAGTTGTTCTACCGGCAATCGTGCCTGCAAATGCTGTTGGGTGAGCAGTAATTTTGGCGCACTGTCTGACAAGATATAGGCCAGACGCTCGGCAGGGTATTCCGGGTCGAGCGGAACATAACCGGCACCGGCTTTGAGTATGCCCAGCATCCCAATCACCATGTCGAGATTACGCTCGATACAAATCGCGACGCGGTCATCGGGCTGAACGCCAAAGTCAATCAGGGCATGAGCCAGCTGGTTGGCGCGCTGGTTCAGTTCGGCATAGCTGAGTTGAGCGTCTTCCCAGATTAGGGCAATGGCATCAGGTGTGTACTCCACCTGTTGCTCAAATAACTGTGGTAGCAGTTTGTCCTGCGGATAGGTGACGGCGGTATCGTTAAAGTCGGTCAGTAATTGAGTGCGTTCGTGTGGCATTAATAGTGGCAGATCTGCCACTCGCAGATTGTCATCAGCGACCATCGCCGCCAGCAGGTTTTGCAGATACCCCGCCATGCGCTCGATACTGGAACGTTCAAAAAGATCGCTGGCATATTCCAACTCACATGTCAGACTATTTTCGGTGTCACTCAGTGCCAGAGTCAGATCAAAATGGGCGCTGTTTCTGGTCAGCGCCAGCGGATTGAGGCTCAATTCCGCCAATTCGAAACGTTGTTTACTGGATGTATTATCCAAAGCCAGCATCACTTGGAAAATCGGGCTGTGGCTTAAACTGCGTGGCGGTTGTAGCACTTCGACTAATTGTTCAAATGGCAGATCCTGATGGGCGTAGGCTTCCAGCGCATGAGACTTCACTCTTGCCAATAATGCGCTGACGGTCGGGTTATCTTCTAACTTGATCCTCAGGGCCAGTGTATTGGCGAAGAAGCCGATTAAAGTCTCCAATTCGCTGTACTGACGGTTGGCGACAGGCGTACCAATCACGAGATCAGGCTGACCACTTAACCGTGACAGCAAAATTCCCCAGCCAGCCAGTAATGTCATGAACAACGTTGCGCCGTGGCGCTGGCTCAATGCCCTTAACCCTGAATTTAATTCTGGCGATAAAGTGAAAGTGACCTGATCACCATGATAACTCTGTACTGACGGGCGGACTTTATCAGTAGGCAGCTCCAATAAGGTAGGGGCATCTTGTAACTCATTGCGCCAGTAACTCAACTGTTTTTCCAGTCTTTCGCCTTGTAGCCATTGCCGTTGCCAAACCGCATAGTCGGCATATTGAATGGCTAATGCAGGCAATGGATCAGCTTGCCCCTGACCGAAGGCTTGGTATAGCGCAGAAAGTTCGTTCATCAGGACATTAAGCGACCAGCCATCGGAAATAATGTGATGTTGGGTCAATAGCAGAACGTGTTGCTGCTCGCCGAGTTTGAGTAGTTGAGCGCGGATCAGCGGTCCTTGCGCAAAATCGAAAGGATGGCTGGCTTCAAATTGGGCGCATTCCTCAATGGCTGCCTGCTGCGCTGATGAAGATAACTGACTGAGATCCCGGACAGTTAAAGAAAAACCGCAATCTGCATCACCAATGACTTGCCGGGCTTTCCCTTCGGCCTGCACGATGGTGGTGCGCAGAATTTCATGACGGACAACGATGCGATCCAACGCGGCTTTAAGCGCGTTCTGGTTCAGGTGGCCTTGCAGGTGCAGCCCGCCCGACATGTTGTATGCTGTCTGGGCGGCGGGATCTAACTGAGCCAAAAACCAGAGACGTTGCTGTGTCCAGGATAGGGGTAATGTTTGCTCACGGTTGGCGGGCAAGATCATCGGTTGTGTTGACTGGGTTGCTGTCACCAATGACTGGGCTAAATCCGCTAATACCGGTTGCGTAAACAGATCCTGTAACGTTATTTCAATATTCAGAGACTGGCGCAAACGAGATGCGACTTGGACGGTTAATAAAGAATGTCCACCCAGTTCAAAGAAACTGTCATAGCGGCCGACCCGCTCCAATCCCAATAAATTTTGCCAGATAGCGGCCAGTTGTTGCTCGATCTCACCCTGAGGTTCAGCATATTCGCGGCTGACGCTGGCTGAACGATCCGGGGCGGGCAGGGCCGGGCGGTCTATCTTACCGTTCTGATTTAACGGGAAGGCTTCCAGTGTGACAAAGGCACTTGGCAGCATATAACTGGCCAGATTGACACTGAGTTGTTCACGCAGGCTGGCCGCGTTCAGAATTGCACCAGACTGTGGGATTAAGTAAGCAACCAGACGTTTATCGCCGCTGTTATCTTCTCTGACTATGACAACGGCATCTTTGACGCCCGTGCAGGTCGCCAGTTGAGCTTCTATCTCACCCAACTCAATGCGGAAGCCGCGAATTTTAACCTGAAAGTCATTGCGTCCCGAATAGCTGATGGTGCCATCCGGTAGCCAGCGCCCTAAATCGCCGGTTTTGTACATACGGGCGCCGGGAATGTCACTGAAGGGATCTTGAATAAAACGTTCTGCTGTCAGCTCAGACCGGTTCAGATACCCGCGCGCAACCCCGCTGCCACTGATATGAATTTCGCCATTTACACCAATCGGGACGGGTTGACCACGTTGATCCAGAATATAGATCCGGGTATTGGCGATAGGCCGGCCAATCGGGATATCTTCATAGGTGCAGAGATTTTCTTTATCGATAACGATTGAGGTTGCATTGACGGTGGTTTCTGTCGGGCCATAGGTATTGAGCCAGCGGCATTTTTGTGTGCCCGGACTGGATAACCACGTTATCAGATGGCGGTGCTCGGCTTTTTCCCCTCCGGCCGCGACGGAACGTAATTGCTCAGGAGGCCAGCTATAACCGGCGCTGATTTCTTGTGCCCACAGGTGCCAGAAAGCGGTGGGCAAATCGACAACTGTGATGCCCTGATTTTGTAGAAAGGCAATAAATTCCGTATCCGGCACCTTGATATGGTCTGGCCGCAAAACGACCGTTGCCCCGATAGCAAATGTCGGGAAAATTTCTGCGACAGAGTTGTCAAATCCGAAAGAGGCAAATTGCAGTACCCGATCCTGCGGTGTCAATTTTGACATCTGGAACTGGGAATGGATTAAGTGCACCACATTCTGGTGTTCGATCATGACGCCTTTAGGTAAGCCGGTCGAACCGGAGGTGTATAGCACATAAGCCAGATTCTGTGGGATCAGCCCTAGCTGAGAAGCGTCGATATTGTCTTTTGGCTGACTGGCGATATTGGTTTGATGTTCTTCACTATCCAGTGCCCATACTGGTATGTCTGTGACAGGCAGGCGGGCTTTCAGATGTTGCTGAGTGAGCATTAATACTGGCTGACTGTCAGACAGCATATAAGCCAGCCGTTCAGTCGGGTGATTGGGGTCTAGCGGAATGTAACTGGCGCCCGCCTTCAAAATTCCCACGAGGCCGATGACCATATCCAGACTGCGCTCGGCACAAATTGCGACGCGATCATCCGGATGGACTCCTGATGCCATTATGCCGTGCGCCAGTTGATTGGCTCGCTGATTCAGCTCGGAGTAACTCAGTTGAGTTTCTCCCCAGATCAGGGCAATTTTATCAGGAGTGCGCTCCACCTGTTGTTCGAACAACTGATGGATCAGAGCATTTTTTGGATATGGAATGGCGGTATCGTTAAAGTTCGCCAATAACTGAGTGCGTTGTGAAGGGGTCAGCAAGGGAAGATCGTCTACCCGCAGGCAGTCATCGGCCACCATAGCTGACAGGACGGTTTGCAGGTAGCCGACCATCCGCTCAATACTGGCATGTTCAAAAAGATCGCTGGCATATTCCAGATCACCGACTAAACCTTGCTCAGTATCATTCAACGTTAAGGTCAGATCAAAATAGGCACTGTCTCGGGTTCGCGGCAGTTCATGCAGATGCAATCCATCCAGCTCGAAATGTTGCTGTCCCGGCGTATTATCCAGAGCCAGCATCACTTGAAAAATAGGACTATGGCCCAAGCTACGCGGCGGTTTTAACGCCTCAACTAATTGCTCGAATGGCAGATCCTGATGTGCATAAGCCCCCAGAGCATGATTTTTCACCCGTGCCAACAGCTCGCTGACACTGGGGTTGTCACCCAGTTGGATCCGTAACGCTAACGTATTGACAAAAAAGCCTATCAGCGGCTCCAGCTCATGCCGTTGGCGATTCGCGACGGGTGAGCCTATCACCAGATCGTGTTGTCCGCTGATACGGGAAAGTAATACCGCCCATCCGGCCAATAAGGTCATAAATAAGGTAATGCCGTGACGCTGACTGAATGCCTTTAACTTGGTACTCAATGCAGGCGGCAGTGTTATATCGACTCGGCTTCCGGCATAACTCTGTTGGGTCGGACGCGGTTTGTCGGTGGGTAACTCTAAAATCACCGGTGCGCCCTGCAATTCACTGCGCCAGTAGTCCAACTGTTTTTCCAGCACGTCACCCTGTAACCATTGCCGCTGCCAGAGCGCATAGTCAGCATACTGGAGTGTCAAGGCGGGTAATGGATCGGCCTGATCTTGACAGAAAGCCTGATAAAGCGTGGAAAGTTCCTGCATCAATATATTGACCGACCAGCCATCGGAGATGATGTGATGCTGAGTTAACAACAGAACATGGCTATCTTCTGCCAGACGGAGCAGTCGCCCCCGAATCAAAGGCCCCTGAGTAAAATCGAAGGGAAGGAGGGCTTCACGCTGGGCGCATTCTTCTACCGCCGTCTGCCGTTCTGTGGTGGGTAACTGGCTGAGATCTTGTACAGATAACGCAAAATCCCTATCGGCACTGCCAATGATTTGTTGGGGCTGTCCTTCGACGTCCACGATGGTGGTACGCAGAATTTCATGACGTGCCACAATCTGATCCAGCGCGGCTTTAAGCGCGTTCTGATTCAGGTGGCCTTGCAGGTTCAGCCCTGCCGACATGTGGTATGCCGTTTGTGCCGCAGGATCTAATTGCGTTAAAAACCAGAGGCGCTGTTGCGCCCAGGATAATGGCACGTTCCCATCACGGGGTTGTGCATGGATTTCTGTTTTTTGTGTCTGCTGACGAGTTAGCTTTGCGGCTTTAGCTAACTCAAGTAGTCTTTTACGTTCTGCTAATGGTAAAGATATTAATTCATTATCATTCATTTTTTAAGTACCATTCAAAGCCAGTTAAAAACCAGAATTAACCCATTGTTTTGTAGAGATCTTGCAAGGATTCAGCGTCAAATTGCAGTAACTGAGCATCGATAATATGCTCTTCAAGTTGACAAATAGTGGGGTGTGCAAACAATTGTTGAATAGAGAGTTCGACATCAAAATTTTCACTTATTCTTGACTGTAGCTGTAGCATCAGCAGCGAATGACCACCCAGTTCGAAAAAATTGTCATTACGCCCGACGCGATCGATTTTCAGTAATTTTTGCCAGATATCGGCCAGTTGTTCTTCGGTTTCACCTTGTGGCGCCGCATATTCCCGTGTGAGGACGGCCGAGTGATCGGGGGCAGGTAGCGCTTTACGATCCAATTTGCCATTCAGGGTGAGCGGGAAGGCATCCAGCATCACAAATGCACTCGGGATCATGTAATCAGGCAGACTGCTGCCCACTTGTTCCCGTAGAGCAGGAATGCTCAGGGTGACGCCGGGCTTGGGGATGAGATAAGCGACTAGCCGTGTATCTCCGGCATCATATTCACGGGCGATAACAATCACATCTTGAACGCCATCAGACTGAGCCAGACGTGCTTCAATTTCCCCCAGTTCAATGCGATTTCCGCGTATCTTGACCTGAAAGTCATTGCGTCCCAGATAATCGATGCTGCCATCGGCTAGCCAACGCCCGATATCGCCGGTTTTGTACATCCGCATGTCAGGATGCTGACTGAACGGATCACGGACAAAACGTTCTGCGGTTAATTCCGGTTTATTCAGATAACCCCGGGCAACACCCGCACCCGCGATATAAATTTCCCCGATTACGCCAATGGGAACAGGCTGATCATGTTTATCAAGGATATAGATCTGGGTATTGTCGATAGGGTGACCAATGGGAACCAGACCGGCATGCTGATTGGGTACACACCGCCAGGAGGTGACATCGATAGCGGCTTCAGTCGGGCCATACAGGTTGTGAAGTTCGCTGTGAGCAAAATGAGCCAGGCACTGTTGCTGTAAGGAATACGACAAGGCTTCTCCGCTGCACAAGATCTGACGCAAAGAAGGGCAACGGTCTGCGGGTGTCAGATGAATAAAACTTTGCAGCATGGAAGGCACAAAATGAAGGGTAGTAATACCCCGCGTTTCGATTTCTTCCAGCAGATAGAGCGCTTCCTTATGACCACCGGGACGCGCCATGACTAATTGAGCGCCGGCGAGAAGAGGCAGGAAAAACTCCCAGACAGAGACATCAAAACTGAACGGCGTTTTCTGCAATACCCGATCATGCTGAGTTAATTGATATTCATCCTGCGCCCACAACAAGCGGTTGACGACTCCACGGTGTTCATTCATGACCCCTTTCGGTAAGCCCGTTGAGCCAGAGGTATAAAGCACATAGGCTAAATGGCGGGACGTCAGACCCAAATCAGTGGCAACCGGGTTATCCGTCGGCTGACTGGCGATATTTGTTTGATATTCTTCACTCTCCAATACCCATGCAGGCCTATTTGTCATCGGTAAATGATCTTGCAGGCCGTGATGAATCAGCAGAAGTGCGGGGTCACTGTCTGACAGGATATGGCCAAGCCGATCTGTCGGATATTCAGGGTCGAGCGGAACGTAGGCAGCACCGGCTTTTAGTATCCCCAGCAGGCCAATGACCATATCCAGACTGCGCTCCATGCAGATGGCGATACGATTATCTGGACGAATACCGGCTTTAATTAAGGCATGAGCCAATCGATTGGCTTGTTGGTTAAGTTCGGTATAGCTTAACGGGTTATCACCGCAAATCAGGGCGATGGCGTCAGGCGTGCGTTCGACTTGCTGTTCGAATAGTTGATGAATCAGAGCATGTTGAGGAAAAGGCTTATCGGTCTTGTTGAAATCATAGAGAACCTGCCGGCGTTCTTGCTCATCCATCAGCGGTAAGCTGTCGATAGACTGTTGTTGGTTATCCGCCATTACAGTGAGCAAAGTGATGAGATTTTTTATGAGTTGATTGATTAACTCAGCATCGAACACTTGGGGATCGTAATGGAAATGACAACGGATCTGTTGATTGACCTCCATCATATTCACCATCAAGGGGACGGGGGTATCGGCATAAAGAGGATGGGGGAAAGGTCTTAATTCCGCGCCACCCCAATGCACTGTCGTGCTGGAATCGTCATCCATCCATAACGTTGGCAGCTCACTCACATATCTGGGTTTTTGAAAGGTCATCAGAGTCTGGAAAATTGGATGCGTATCCGCACTGCGCTGTAATTTAAATTGTTCCAAAACCTTGGTGAAAGGGTATCTCTGGTTTTCAATCGCCTGACGGATGGTTTTCGCGGTTTGAAGAATATGTTCCCGTACAGTGATATCACCGTTGATTTGACCGCGTAAAGCGACCGGATTGACGAATTCCCCGACTAATTTACCCCATTTGGCTTGACTCCGACCCGGCATCATTGAGCCAATAACGATATCGTCCTGCGCGGTATAGCGATTTAGCAGGATTTGATAGGCAGCCAGAAAAATAGCGAACAGGCTGTTACCGTATTCAGGTGCCATAGCACACAGCTTACTGGCTAAAGCATCAGGGATTCTGCCGAAAGCCGTGATCTTATCCGTGGCTGGGGAGGAGGAGTTATTATCTACTCCGTTTTGTACGGATCCGATTTTCATCGGCCATGATAATGCGCTCAAATCACCAGCCAGATTATCGCACCAGAACTGTTGTTGTTTCTTTGCACTTTTACTGTTTAACCATTGCTGTTGCCATGAAACATAATCTTGATAACTGTGTTCTGATATCGGTTCCAATTCCTGTGAGGTCAGAATCATGCCGAGTTCTTCCAGCAACAGCCAGTAAGACCAACCATCGACAACCAAATGATCGAACGTCAATACCATGACACTTTCTTGCGCATTGCATTGATACCAACTGGCATAAAAGCGCAGCGGATTTTCCAGATCGAGAACATGCCGGCAATCGTCAAGTACAAGTTGCTGAAGCGTGTCTTCGCTGAGGTGCCGGGCATCATGTGTCTGAACTTTGATTTCACTATTCTCTGCTATGCGATATCCCAATTCGCCATCGTATAACCCAAAACAGGCTCGTAGCATCGGGTGACGCTTGATCAGGTGATTGAGTGCATCTTCTAAATCTTGAGCGTTTAACCCCTTAACTCTGGCACAAAACGCACCATTATTTCGCCCACGTTGGCTTGGGTTAATTTGATATTGAAACCAACGGCTGCTTTGTGCTTCGGATAAAGCAAATGGCTTCAACTTTTCAGGGTGGTTCATTTTATAGCTCCCTTTTTTATGGGCATATGAAAATAAAAAAGTATGAGAACTGATAAAACAAAAAATAAAACTAAAATCCAAATCTACAACTAAAAAAACTAGGTTAAAATAAAGTCATAACGATCTATTTTTCAGCAATAAAAATCATGCTGTGAATGTATAAAATAATAAAAAATATGCCATTCTTAGAAAAAGAATGGCATATTTTTAAAAAAACGGATAAGCAAATTTCATTTTGTTCAGAAAATATACTTTGATTTTTTCATGACATTCGAGAGGATGAATTATATATTAAATCAACGTATTTTACATGGTTAGTCGTGTTTTACTTATGTATCTAATTTTATTACAGGCAATGTGTATCTATGTTATTAATAATTTATATTACATAATAATTTTAATAATGTAGATTAATAAAAAAAGAACCTATTAAAATAGGTTCTTGGAATGAATAAAAAATATGTAATGGCTATTTATTCAGGGTTGTTATTTGTTTTAGTTCCGTAATAGTTTCATGGTTATGATTATTTATTTCTTTAATATTACCATCTTCCAGTTTAATAACACGTTCAGCAATATTAAAATAAGCATCGTCATGGCTAATCACAATAACCGTTTTCCCACGAGATCTTAACTCCGGCAGAAGTTCTGTATAGAACAGTCGCTTAAACACCGGATCTTGGTCAGCAGCCCATTCATCAAAAAGATAAAGAGGGCGGTCTTCCAAATAAGCAGCGACCAAAGCTAATCGTTTTCTTTGACCGGCTGAAAGATCTGTCGTAGAGAATTTACCATCAATAATTTTCACTTTGTGACCCATGTTTAATGCCTGAATGTAATGAGTCGCTTTCTCTGTGACGTCTGTACCGGTATTTAATAGCTGATCGAATAGATGATAATTGGAAAATACAGCGGAAAAGAATTGGCGATAGTGGACATTGTTAGACGCATCCATCTTTACACCGTTAAGCCAGATAGAACCGGATTCCTGTTCGAATAAACCGACCAGCATCATGGCTAACGTGGTCTTACCGCTACCATTACCCCCGACAATAAAGACAATTTCGCCCTGAGATATTTTCAGGCTTAAAGGGCCGAGCATAAACTGACGGTCTTCTTTATCAGTCGTATAGTGATGGACGATATCCTTCAACTCAAGTACCAGGGGTTTTTCACTCAAGAATGGGTTTGGCGTGTCACCCTGCACTGATTGATTTTCCTGCCCTTCGTCTAAGTCACTATCAAGTTGACGCATTTTATTCAGTGAGATTTCGGCTTCTCTCAGTTCTGGAATGGCACCGACAACTTCACTGATAGGGCCAGCCAAAAAGAGTACAACTAATGTCACCGTCACCAGACTGGCCGGGTCTTGAGGCAACCAGATTGGCACGACAAAGACCATGATGCCGATAATCATATAAAAAGCGATTGAGCTGGCATTCAGCACCCAAGCATAACCCGTGGTTGCTTTAATACAGATCTCTTTAAATTTTCTGGCACCGGGAGAAATGACTTTATCGATAAAAGCATCGCCTTTCTGCGTATTGAGTTGCAGCTCTTTGCTTCCATCGATCAGGCTCTGGAAATTGAGATACAGCCTGTCCACCTGATCACGCATTTCAGTCATTAAACGTATAGGCCGTTTTTCCAGAAGATAAAAAACATACATCATCACTAGACATAAAAGGATCAGAATGACAAAGAGTTGCCAGGAAATCCACGCTAAATAACCAAAACAGGCGAAAATAAGGGTGATATTTCCAAAAGCAGTTGGGGCTAACATAAAAGATTGTATAAATACATCGACATCTTTAGTTAAAACAGCTAATAGGCCATGTCTCCCGAGTTTATTAAGTTTTTTGTAAGGCGCGCGTAATATTTTAGCACTCAGACTGAGGCGTAAGGAATAAATTGTCGCTTGGGTTAAATGCGAGAGGATAACCTCGGATAGCGTTTTAGTAATGAAAAAAAGAATACATATACCAAAAAAGCTCCAGAGAAAGGAATTAAGCTCAATTGTTTCTGTAATTCCTTTGCTAATTGTACTTACTACAGATGCACCGGCAAATCCACTAATTAATGCGCTTATTGTCGATAAAAGCAGTAATATCCAAGATTGGCGGTATAGATAAGCTATTAGAGTCATAAAAATAAGCCATTATAGGATGTTATGGGTAATATAAAATGTATATATCAATTTATTAGACCCGTTATGGTTGTTTTTTTTTGGTAAAAATTCAAGGAAGATTTATATGAGGTAATATGAATAAATTTAAACCGTGATAAAAATCACATTACCCACCTGCATGGCAGGTGGGAGCACTAATTATCAATAACAATCAGACAAGTGCATTTTTAACCGCTCAATATCCTGTGCAATCTGTGGCTGTTTCACCACGTCATAGCAAGCAAACGTCGGTAAGGGTGACATGCCTAAAAACTGATTTGCTTTGTGAAAAGGGTAATAAATGTTGTCGATGCCTTTTCCTTCAAAAAACTGTTCGGGGTCTTCGAAAGATTCCAGCGGTGCATTCCAGGTAACCGAAAACATGTAAGTTTTGCCCTGAGACAACCCCCCTGAACCATATTTTTTGGTAAGATCACTGCGCGTCCTCCCATCATCTTGAAATAACGTACCGTCACCGGCACTAAAAACTTCATCAACATACTTTTTCAAAATCCACGGTGCTTCCATCCACCAACCCGGCATCTGGTAAATAACGCTGTCTGCCCAAATAAATTTATCGACTTCTGCCTGAATATCATAACCCCTATCAACATGAGTTATTTGGATCTCGTGCCCCATTTCCGTCAGATGATCTTTGATGATCTCTGTTAACGCGTTATTCAGTTCTCCTTTTGATTCACCAAACTCTTTTGCTGAGTTAATAACCAAAATATGGGTCATAATCATCCTCTGTTTTATTTTATTGATAATGCATGAATTATATTAGATCCAATTTTGGCCGGATGGGTGCCCAGTTATTTCCAATCGTTGCCTGATCCTCCAAAGAGATATTGTTTTCGCATTTATCGTTTTATCAAGGTCATTTGATGGCGGTTGGTTAATCATCATCTTACTCGCAGCCGCTTGATATCCCGACAGGGTGGCTCACCAAATAGACGGCTGTATTCACGGTTGAACTGGGAAGGGCTTTCATAACCCACCTGAAATGCGGTGGCTGATACGTTATGGTGTTGTGTCAATAATATTCGTCTCGCTTCATTTAAACGCAGCCATTTCTGATACTGGAGTGGGCTCATTGAAGTCACCGCCTTAAAATGGTGATGAAAGGATGAAGGGCTCATTCTGGCAATCTGTGCGAGTTGTTCGACTTTGACGGGGTCAGCAAAGTGATCTTTCAGCCAATTAATGGTCTTGCTAATTTGATGACTAGGGCTTTCCTGTGAGGCCATTTGTTGCAGTCGTCCACCCAATTCACTTTTTAGCAGGCGATAGACAATTTCTTTTTGAATTAGTGGTGAAAGTACGGGGATATCTTCCGGTGTATTCAATAAATCCAGTAGCCGATTGAAACAAACCAGCAGTTCGGCTGTTACGGGAGTAACAGCTAACCCGCATGTTTCTGGCGAATCCTGCCGGATCGCAACATGATTTTCTATCAGTAATTCTGAGGCTTCCTGAATATTAAACTGTAACATCATGGCAAAAAAGGGTTCTTCTTTCGAAGCGGTGCAAACTTGAGTAATGGTGGGAATATCGGTGGAAGTCACCATAAATTGGCTGGCATCACAACAATAAGAGCACCCGCCGATAGTTATCCGTTTTTTCCCTTGGGCGATGATCATAATGCTGGGTTCGTACAACCAGCCTATTGGCGTCGTTGGCTGCTCTAAATGACACAATGTCATTTCAGGGATCGCAGTTTTGGCTGAATGTGTATTGGGTCGCGTCAAGCTGGCCACTTTCCCGATTAATTGTTGTAACTGAATTTCAATTTCTATTGCACCGGATAGGTGATGTAATGCACTCATTTTCTACTCCCTCATTTATTGCCATAAACACACAAAATTTTTACTCATTATTGTTACTTAGCATATCGTTAGAATTGGAAAATTTATATCAGTGAAAATAATAAATTGGAGGATTAGGCAATAATTGAGGAGGATAAGGTGGTTAAGGGATTTAATCATAAAATACAAAGTGGATTGATTGAACAGATCTTGGGGAGCTAATGCTACAGACGTAATGAGTACGGTGTCATGATACGTCTCTATTTATGAGTGACGGTTTAACAATAGTTTAAGTTAGGCTGATTATAGTAATTACCGAGCAAGTAGGAGAAGATTATGTCATAGTTAGATCCATTGATATTATTATCTTTCTTTATTCTTCCAGAAAACGTATGGAAGGTAAAAAAATGATTTATAAAATTTATAATTATTTTTATCGCTGTTTTTATTTTTATTTTTTTTGATTATTTTTTATATGTGTATATGAATAATAATGTGGATCTATTATTTATTTTTTATAAATATATTGTCATATATTTTTTTGTTTTAATATGATATTTATAAAATATAAAATATAAAATATAAAATATAAAAACATCCATGATTAAATTAAATTAAATTTAATGGAAATATGGAAATAGAAAAAATCCCTAATGAAAAATAATTTACAGGTGGTATTTAAGTGTATGTCCATGAAAATAAATAAAACATATAGTGCGAGAGATGTTGAAAAAGAAGCACAATCATACTGGTCATCAGCAAAAATCTTTCTTGCAGATGAAAATAACCCTGGGGAAAAATTCTATTCTCTTTGTATGTTTCCCTATCCTAGTGGCAATATTCATATGGGGCATGTAAGGAATTACTCCATAGGTGATGCTATTATTCGTTATCAAAAAATGTGTGGAAAAAACGTATTTCAACCTATGGGATGGGATGCTTTCGGATTGCCTGCCGAGAACGCTGCTATTAAAAATAATACTCACCCTGCATCTTGGACGTACAAGAATATAAACAACATGCGAAAGCAATTAAAGCAAATGGGGTACGGGTACGATTGGTCTAGAGAAATCGCCACGTGTTCTCCTGATTATTACCGGTGGGAGCAATGGCTATTCCTCAGATTATATCAGAGAGGACTAGCGTATAAGAAGAAATCTGTAGTGAATTGGGATCCTGTGGACGAGACCGTCCTTGCCAATGAACAAGTTATAAATGGGCGAGGGTGGCGTTCAGATGCTTTAGTAGAAAAAAGAGAAATCTCTCAATGGTTTTTAAAAATCACGGATTATGCAGAAGAATTGCTAAATGGCTTGAACCACTTGGGAGAATGGCCTGTTCAAGTTAAAACGATGCAAAAAAACTGGATTGGTAAATCCACAGGAGTTCAAGTTAGTTTCAAGATTAAAGGCACAGGAAATACAGTAGAAGTATTTACGTCCAGGCCTGACACAATTTTTGGTTGCAGCTTTATAGCGCTAGCACCAGACCACTCCTTTGCACGAGAATTATCTGAACGAGAGCCCGATATAAAGCTTTTTACAGATAAGTGTATGCAGATGTCTACTGCTGAATCTGACTTAGCAACACTTACAAAGAAAGGCATTCAAACAGACTGCATAGCTATCAATCCGTTGAATGGAGAAGAAGTACCAATATGGATAGCTAATTATATTTTGTCGAGCTATGGCACGGGAGCCATAATGGGTGTTCCAGCTCATGATGAACGCGATCACGAGTTTGCCTGCCTCTATAATTTACCCGTTAAGCACGTCATAAAACCTGTTGATGAAGAAAGTGCTAATATTGAGGGCTTATTTACAGGTAAAGGAATTTTAATAAACTCAGGGGAATTCAATGGGTTGGTGAGTGATGACGCTATTAAGGGAGTTACTCAAAAATTAAGGGAAATAAAGGCAGGAACACTCGAAACTAAATACAGACTTCGCGATTGGGGAGTGTCTCGCCAACGTTATTGGGGTGCTCCGATTCCAATTATATACTGCGATGATTGTGGGACTGTACCTGTACCTGAAAATGATCTTCCCGTAGTGTTACCAGAAGAATTTGAATTCACAGATAAATCCAATGTGCTTAAAAACATACCTGAATTTTACAATGTTAAGTGCCCCAGTTGTGGAAAAAATGCAGTTAGAGAAACAGACACTTTTGACACCTTTGTCGAGTCTTCTTGGTATTCCGCTCGATTTACATGTGTTGACCAACCGAACATGATGTTAGACGAAAGAGCTAATTATTGGGCGCCAGTAGATTTATACATAGGAGGCATAGAACACGCAATTTTACACTTACTGTACGCTAGATTTATTCACAAAGTAATGCGTGATGAAGGCTTGTTAACATCGGATGAGCCGTTTGTCCGTCTATTTACTCAGGGAATGGTGCTTAAAGATGGCAGCAAAATGTCAAAATCGAAAGGAAATGTAGTGAACCCTCAAGATTATATTGACAACTATGGTGCAGATACTTTGCGTCTATTTATGATGTTCAGCGCACCTCCTGAGCAGCAGCTTGAATGGTCAGACTCCGGGGTCGATGGTGCACATAGGTTTATTAAGAAACTCTGGAATACGGTTCATGGTCATGCCGAACACTGCATGCCCAAGACAATTCATTCAAGTGGAATTGTTACTATTGAGCAAAAAAATTTAAGAAGGAAGCTCCATGAAACTCTAAAGAAAGTAACTGATGTTATGGAGACAAGATTAAGCTTCAACACTGCAATTGCAGCTGTTATGGAACTTATCAATACATACAATAAGTTTACGGTTAATAGTGAAACAGACAAAGCTGTAGCACAAGAAGTATTAGACAATGTCGTTATTATGTTATCTCCTATTATCCCTCACGTTACGCATGTTTTATGGCATGTTCTAGGACATGATAATGCTCTCATTACAGAAGAGTGGCCTAAAGTAGATGAGTTGGCTATTGTTCAATATACTGTCACTATCGCAGTCCAAGTAAACGGTAAGTTGCGAGCTCAACATCTTATTAGTGTGGATGCATCAGAGGAAATGATAAAAGATAAACTGTTCACTCTAAAAGAAGTCCAGAAACATATTGCAGGGAAAACTGTGAAGCGCACCATTATTGTCCCCAATAAGCTCGTGAATATAGTTACATCTTAATTATCACACGTAACCCGTAAGATGTACTAGCCAAAATTATTCTTTTCAGTAGGAATAACTCTTATTAAATTGGAGTTATTCCTTTTGTAGGTACATTTTACTGATATAGAGATCTGACAAGATAATAAATCAATAATATTGGAGGTTCACGTGAGGCTAACTAAACAATTATTCCTTGAAAAATATCGATTACCTAAAATTCTAAACCAGAATTCAACTATGTCTTTATTGAATTCTGGGCCTTTTTACCAAATGGTAGAAAAGGGAATACCCTTATTCTTACCTATTGGTAATAAGATATTAACTGCTATTGAGCGTTGCTGTATTAAAGAGGCGGAAAAATTTGAATTCAACCATATAGATATGACCCAAATAATCCCGACTGATATCTTATCATTGGGTGAGAAATTCCATGACGGTTTTCTAGATCAATTTGTCTTCCTGAAAGGTAAAATGGAACGCTATCATTTGCTATCAACTCCAGAACCGTTATTATTAAATTTCCTTAAGGAGGGGCTTCAAAGTTACAGACAACTACCAATAAAAATGATGTTTTCCGCCAAATTTTATCGGCAGCTCAGCCAGGTTCAAGGTATTCTCAAAACAAGAGAGTTCAGAATGCTTGCTGGTGCTTGTTTACATGAGAGGGTATCTGAAAAGGAATTGGCTATTGAGTTCTTTCATAAATACACACTACATTTAGCCAATGTATTTTCTATACCTATAGAGTACACTTATAATGAAGAGAGTAAATTTTACGAGTATTTCTATATTCATACTGATGGTGAGGAACTCTTTAATGATGTTTCTGCTGTGAGTTTGGCAATGGCGTATGAATATGGTCAAGAAAAAAAAGTGATAGCCCGCTATTGCAGCAATTCAAATAGGAATATGAACGCCCAATTCGTAACTTATGGGCTGGGGCTTCAACGGTTATTTTTTGTTATCCTCGATTGCTATCGAGATAATAAAGGGTTCAACTTACCAAAGCCAGTACGCCCATTTGATACTGCTATAATTCCCCTACGAGATGAAGATATATCGAGGTGCTTGGAGTTTGCAAATTGCTTACAAATCCCACCAGATCGAATGTTGATAGATGATCGATGCAAGACTCAGGTATTCGAAAAAGAACGTTTCGCTGATTACCTTGGTATTCCTCAAAAACTCTTTATTAGCAATCAGGAAGTATTTGTCAAGCACAGGAATGCTGGCACGTTTTTAAAAGAAGCATTCCAGATATCCGATATTAAAAAGGAAAGCTGTAGTCGCTTTAATATCCAACCATATTCACAAAATTGATTCGATATAAATTATGTTTCTCGCTATAAAAAATAATGAAATGGCGCGAGGCACGCATGATGTAATAATATAATTATACGGAAATCATGTAATTAAATTAACTTATTTTGCAAGTTTAAGAAATAACATCTAATTGGTTTTGATATTTTTTAATGACACATATTTAACTTATAATAAAGGAAGAATAATGATAAATAAAATGATGGGAGCAATCTCAATTTATCGAGGGTTATCATCAAATATCTATTTCATCGCTATAGCGAGATTTATTCTTGGTTTAGGAAATTTTATTCTACCTTTTATGATGTTGTTACTGACTGAGAAACTCGATTACTCTGTAACAATCGCTGGAGCGTTAACAATGGGGGTTACTGGTTCATATTTTATCGGTAGTATGCTAGGAGGTAAATTTTCAGATAGTATGGGTCATAAGCGAGTTTTGGTATTTGGCGAGCTAGTCGGTTCTCTTATATTGATAGTATGTGGCTTTTTTGTATATGACCCTATAGTCATACCTTTGTTCTTATTCGGAACATATTTCTTTTTTGGTCTAGCACTCCCAGCAAGTAACGCATTGGTTGCTGACTTATCAAGCCCCAGGAACCGCGATGCTGTAATGTCCTTAAGTTATCTTGCTTTTAATTTAGGTTCAGCAGTAGGTCCACTTCTTGCTGGATATCTATTTTGGAGTTATACAAGTTGGATATTCTGGGGAAACGGTTTAGCTGCTCTGATAGGAATATTAACAGTTCTTTTTGGAGTTAATTCTAGTGTTAAAGAAAGGGGAACGTGCCAAACTCAGCTATTGAATATCGAATTGGAAAAACCAGTCACTGGTACCGTTTGGACAGTACTATCCGAGAGACCAAGAATTATTTTTTTTACATTTTTTTGCTCTCTAATGTGGGTAGTTATGAATCAAATGACTATGGCTAGTCCGCTGTATTTGAACTATATATTTGATACTCATGGCCCTATTCTATTTGGACAGCTCTGCACTTTTTCCTGCTTAGTCGTTGTTGCAATAACACCTATATTAATGAAATTGACTGCCTCCAAGTCGGACATTATAAGCCTTGCGTATTCAAGTGTTATTTTCGCAGTTGGTTACTTAGTTGTAATGTCAAGCCCAACTATACCAATGCAATTTATCGCATGGTTCTTCTTATCTGCTGGTGAAGTTCTTCTTTATACTAAGGAAGGTATATATTTAGCCAATCAATCACCAAAAAGTCATAGAGGTAGAATTCAAAGTTTTTCAACGTCCATGCGCAATATTTTGCTTATGCCAAGTTTTGTATTAATTGGTTTCACAATCGATAAATTTGGATATCAATACACATGGTTACTTATAGTGTCTATTGCCATGTTGGCTGCATTTGGGTTTATTGCTATGGATAACAAATATAAATCTTTAAGAACTTAGAGAAGTGAATCAATAAGATAATTTTTGATTAGCGGGTATTTCTAAAAAGCAGAAGAGAGCTCATATAGGACTCCACTTGAAAAATGGAAAATATCCTACTGTAAGGGCTTCCCCGGCCCGTCAATGATGAATAAAGGGGTAAGATTGCGTTACTATACAAATACTTTACCGCTGAGTTCCAGCCTCAACATACGCTTAGGCTCATTGAAGTCACCACCTTAAATGGTGATGAGATGATCATGATGCAAGGGATTCAGGTGCTGATTGAACGCTGCTGTTTGTACGCAAAAATGCTGGCTGAGGGGCTAGAATTACTTGGTTTTAAAGTGCTTAATGAAATTGTTCTCAATCAGGTGGTTGCGTGTTTGCCAGATATAACCTTGCAGCGAGCTATGCTGCAAAAAGTTCAGCAGTCAGGTGAATGCTGGTTTGGGCAAACAATATGGCAGGGGCAAGAGGCCATTCGTTTGAGTGTCAGCTCTTGGGCTACCACCGAAGATGATATTCAACGTAGCTTGAAAGCGATTGCCGATGCGATTGATGAGGTTAAATATGCTGATGGGATGGTAAGACAAAGTTAGTCGCAGTAAAAACTAAAATCCGCTCAACCACGCGGATTTTAGGTATTTTAATCAATCCCCTAAGCCATCATGCGATGCTGAGAGGAATGAGCAATAAATCAGACGTTAAACAAGAAGTTCATCACATCGCCATCTTTAACGATGTAGTCTTTACCTTCAGCACGCATTTTGCCGGCTTCTTTCGCGCCTTGTTCACCTTTGTAATTGATGAAATCTTCAAACGCGATGGTCTGGGCACGGATAAAGCCTTTTTCGAAGTCGGTGTGGATTTTACCCGCTGCCTGTGGCGCTGTGGCACCAACCGGGATCGTCCATGCGCGAACTTCTTTTACGCCAGCGGTGAAGTAAGTTTGCAGGTTCAGTAATTGATAGCCAGCGCGAATGACACGGTTCAGGCCCGGTTCTTCCAGACCCAGTTCAGCCATGAATTCTTCACGGTCGCCATCTTCCAGTTCAGCGATATCTGATTCAATAGCAGCGCAAACCGGAACAACCACAGAACCTTCTGTTTCTGCAATGGCGCGAACGGTATCCAGATGTGGGTTATTCTCAAAACCATCTTCATTGACGTTGGCAATGTACATGGTTGGTTTCAAAGTCAGGAAGCTGAGGTAGCGAATCGCTGCTTTTTCTTCCGCACTCAGGTCTAAGGCGCGCAGCATACCTGCCTGCTCAAGGTGAGGAAGACATTTTTCCAGTGCTTCCAGTTCCGCTTTAGCGTCTTTATCGCCACCTTTAGCTTTTTTCTGAACGCGGTGGATGGCACGTTCACAAGTATCCAGATCCGCCAGTGCCAGTTCGGTATTGATAATTTCGATGTCTGAGGCCGGATCAACCTGACCGGAAACGTGAATGATATTGTCGTTTTCGAAGCAGCGCACAACGTGACCGATAGCTTCTGTTTCACGAATGTTGGTCAGGAATTGGTTGCCCAGACCTTCGCCTTTTGAGGCACCTTTCACCAGACCTGCAATATCCACGAATTCCATCGTGGTTGGTAGTATGCGCTGGGGTTTGACGATTTCAGCCAATTGGTCAAGACGTGAGTCTGGCATCGGCACAACACCGGTGTTTGGCTCGATAGTGCAGAAAGGGAAGTTTGCTGCTTCGATACCTGCTTTGGTCAGCGCATTGAATAATGTAGATTTCCCAACGTTAGGCAGGCCAACGATACCGCATTTGAATCCCATAAATTTATTACCTCAGATCACTTATAAACCAGCGGGCAAGATGCCTGTTGGTGAGTTATACAAAATTGGCGCTATTATACACGCAATAACCAGCCACGCCACGCACAGCCTGTTAAGCGCTGGCTTTAAAAGCATGCAGACGGTTAATGGCCTTGTTCATGCCATCTTTCATCAGAATGTCCGTGCAACTCAGTGCTTCATCAATGGCATCATCGATCAGCTTCTGCTCACTGGCAGGAGGCTTGCCAAGTACAAAACCCACCACTTTATTTTTGTCACCCGGATGGCCGATGCCAATGCGCAGACGGTGGAAGTTAGGGTTATTACTGAACTTGTTCTGAATGTCTTTCAAACCGTTATGGCCACCGTTACTGCCCCCCAGTTTCATTTTTGCTACGCCGGGTGGCAGATCAAGTTCATCGTGCGCGACCAGAATTTCATCCGGCTGGATGCGGTAGAATCCGGCGAGGGCAAGGACTGATTTGCCGCTGAGGTTCATGAAAGTTGCTGGCACCAGCAGGCGAACATCCTGCCCATTCAGGTTGATGCGGGCGGTATAGCCGAAAAATTTACTCTCTTCTTTCAGGGGTTGTCTGTGGCGTTGCGCTAACAAATCGACAAACCATGCTCCGGCATTATGTCTGGTCTGTGCGTATTCAGCCCCAGGGTTTGCCAGACCAACGATTAATTTTATGTTACTCACAGTCTTCGTTCACTTATTGGCAATAAAATAAAAAAGGGGTTTAGTTTACCTGCCTCAAGGCTTGAGTACAAAACTCATTATGATATTGAAAGGGAGGGTTCGTTATTCCTTAATAGTTGTTCAATGTGTTAAACATGGGGGTCAAATTATTGTTGCTGAATCCCCTTTCGGTGAAGTGTAAAAATGCGTTGAGATTTGTACAACTTGTGATCGCCGCCGCAATAACCTTTTAGATAATAAGGCTATAATATAACCAAGAATGTATCTACTTTCGTGCTTTTGAGTTCGTTTCGTTTGTAAATTGAGTTCAGAAAAGTATTGGAGGTTGGTGATGAAACGTAAAAATGCTTTCATTCTCGGTAACATTTTTATGGGGTTAGGGATGGCGGCAATGCTGATTAGTTTGTCTTATGTATTGCTCAGTCATGTGTTTAGTTTAGACCAGTCTGGATTGGCCACAGGTATCTCATTGATGGGTTTATTTGTTGGTGCATTGGTTTGGTTGGCGGGTGCCAGTATCGGTGGGCGTGAGCAGGTTACTGATAAGTATTGGTGGTTGAAGAATTATGACGAGCGTTATCGCCGTAAAAAACACAGAACCTCATGATCTCTTATATTATTATTGACATCTAGGCAAGGCGGTTATTGATGACCACCTTGCCTTTTTGCTTGTATCAGAAGCTGGCGTTGATGCCCAGACTGAAATTGTAGTTATGCTCCTGAGAGTTACCCTCGTTACGGGTTACAGAAGCGAAGCCGCGCCAGTTATTGAACAGGTTAGCGTTCACACCGACAGTATATTGACGCCAGTCAGTGTTCTGTTTGCCACTTTCTCGCACAAAGGAAGTCTTGGTGGAATTGATGGCGCTGCGAAGTTTATAGCGTGTATCACCGAATTCGTGATTAAACTGGACAGAGGCATAAGGATTGATGCGGCCTAACTGAGTATCCACACGCCAGCCCAGTGTGCCGACTTTGGAAGTGTAGTCTTGATCAGCAAAATGCATGGAGGTGCTGTTGTCGCCGGATTCACGGTAGCCTTTGATATCACCTTTATCCCACGCATACTGGATAATCGGGCTGGTGGTGATTTGATTGGTGACAGCGATATCCCAGCCTGCCGTGAGGCGTCCACCCCATTGTTTACCGGTGGTAGAACCGGTTTCCCGGCGTGTCGCCTGACCTAACTGAATGCTACGTGTCAGACTATCGTATTTGTTGTTTGAATAATGGAGATCGCCACTTAACCAACCTTTGTCATAGAAGTTCCACAACGCGTAAGTTGTCACTACGTGAGCACGTCCTTCATGCGTGAAATTGGAGGCAGAGGTGCGTTCATCCTTATAGTTAGAATATACAGCACCCAGCAGCAGGTTATCAGTGAGCTGATAATCACCACCCAGTGTGAAGGTGTTGTTGTGGCTGCCTGTGTAGCCGCCAAAGATGCCAATTTTACCCTGAGCATTGCCACCATTGCGAAGTTGTTGCAGGTGACCATCAAGGGAAGCGCGAACACCTTTGACGGGGATACGGTTGACTTGATTCAGGGTCATGACCTGTGATGGCGCATTGTAGATGGATTCAATATATTGACCCAGTATGAGATGGCCAAGCGGGGTTGGGTGGAAGTTGTCAGTGAATAAAAACGGCTTGCTCTTGTCATATTGTGGGTCTGTTTGTGGGTCTGTGGCAGAGCATTCTTTGGCTTCCTTTCCTTGTGCGCAAGCATAGCCCAGAGTATTCTCAATACCGTAAATCAGAGGATTTGCGATCACTTCCTTCAGCAGACCGTTGGCATCGACACGCATAATATTGCCATTGCTCTGGCTGATTTTGTCATCTACCAGATTATTGTAGTTATTGGTTAGTTTTGTGGCACCCTCATTGGCTACTTTATATTCCGCGTTAAGCTGTTTTTCAACTTCATCAGCATTTAGGTCAGGTTTTAATTCTGCTGCTTTTTGCGCTAATTTGTGGAAAACTTGTTGGATAGCCAGATTACGGATCTCGTTATTGGGGATAGGATTTTCATTAATTTCCTGGTGGATTTTTTCCAATGTCTGTTTGATCGTCGAATCAGAAGCGCCTACTTTTTTTAATCCGCCTTCAATCACCGTTTCCAGTAGCCTAGGTGTGATACCAACATCAGGTACAGTCGGTGCAATGATTAAGCCAGCGCCGGCGCCAACCAACTGATTAATCTGTTCTCCGGCGGCAGTGGCACTCATGTTGACAATATTATAAGCATCAAGTGGATTCTTTTGGCCAGCCATCAAAGCGGCTGCGAGATCATTACCACCTATCCAGTGAATATATACGCCATTGGCATCCGCACGGTTATTATGTGCAGCCAGATAGTTTTTGACTTGTTCGGCGGTATTATATTTAGGGTTTAATGATTCAATAGCAGTAGCACCGCCTTGGGCGTAGTTGGTGCCACCATCTTTGGAAGCGGTGGGTTTACTACCAGTAATATGTTGAGCAACATACTCACCATAAAGCTGACTGGTTTTCCCATCTGTGGTATATCGCCCATTATTCCCGCTATCACTCAGGCTATCGCCAAAGACATAGGTGTTGTTATAAGCATGGGCATTGGAAATGGCACTGATTGAAAGCGCTAATAGAGCAGGTGTGAATAAAAATGCTTTTTTCATTGGCTCTTCTCCATAAAAAGTAATTTTTTATTTATCAGCGTTATTGCCATGCAATGGCAAAATTCAGGCGATACTTCTCTTTGCGAAGTTAGAGGCGCTGATGTGCTAAAGACTTTAAATAAATTTATGTTATATAGATGATTTATTGACAACTACTGTCTTTGATTAAAGATGATTCCCTGTTAACTATATTCCATATCACTTTGGGCTTTTTATATAAAATATGATGCAAAAGCATACTTTTTAGACTGTCAGATATGACGATAAAAAGTCACAATAGCCGCTACCGATTGTCCGGCAGATTAGCAGTAACGGTAATAACACACCAGAATTGTTCGGGAGTTAGGGTACTGGACGTACCAGATGATTTATTGTTCGTATATGATGATGTCTTTTTCTTGAACGCATGCTCAGAGTGCAAACTCTGTTGGGGATGATAAGTGTTGGTTAGATTAACGTATTGATAAAAATGATTATTTAATCATTGTGATTATTTATATTTGTGATTAATTAACAAAGAAATATTGACTATGTGTATTAAAATGACGGAAAAAACCCGTTGCTGCGGATGCGTCAACGGGTTTTTTCAGGCAATGATTTATTTAATCACTTGAATAAGTTAGCGCTTAAAATAAGTGCTAAAACTTAAAATTAGTGCTCAAACATTGCAGAGATTGACTCTTCATTGCTGATACGACGGATAGCTTCAGCAAGCATGCCAGACAGTGTCAGAGTGCGAACTTTATTCAACGCTTTGATCTCAGCAGACAGAGGAATGGTGTCACAAACGATAAATTCATCTATCACTGAGTTCTTGATGTTTTCTACTGCATTACCAGAAAAGATAGGGTGGGTTGCATAAGCAAACACCCGTTTCGCTCCACGCTCTTTCAATGCCTCAGCAGCTTTACACAGTGTGCCACCTGTGTCGATCATGTCATCAACCAGAACGCAGTCACGGCCAGCGACGTCACCAATGATATGCATGACTTGAGAAACGTTTGCACGTGGGCGACGTTTATCAATGATGGCCATATCCGTATCATTTAACAGTTTGGCGATTGCACGGGCGCGAACAACACCACCAATGTCTGGAGAGACAACAATTGGGTTTTCCAGGCCTTTCTGAAGCATATCTTCCAGAAGGATTGGGCTACCAAATACATTATCAACCGGAACATCAAAGAAACCTTGGATCTGCTCGGCGTGTAGGTCAACCGTAAGAACGCGGTCTACCCCAACGCTGGACAAAAAGTCCGCAACGACTTTAGCAGTGATAGGCACACGTGCTGAACGGACACGGCGATCCTGACGGGCGTAACCGAAGTAAGGAATAACGGCAGTAATACGTCCGGCAGAAGCGCGACGAAGCGCATCGACCATAACGACCAATTCCATCAGGTTGTCATTGGTTGGTGCACAGGTGGACTGGATGATGAATACATCACCACCGCGTACATTTTCATTGATTTGAACACTGACTTCACCGTCGCTAAAACGACCGACGGCAGCGTCTCCAAGGCTAGTGTACAGGCGGTTGGCAACACGTTGTGCTAGTTCAGGGGTGGCATTACCAGCAAAAAGCTTCATATCGGGCACGAGAAAAACCTCAGGCTTGCGTCCAGAGAGATATTGTTGACCAATCGAACATTATTGTTCATTGGTTCAATAACATGTATATCCCAGAGCGGAATGTATGCAATGGTGAAATGTTGACTCCACGCGCAACAAAGCCCTGCATCCACTCTGGGGATTGATTTAACACCTTACGGGCCGATGCTTCTGATTCGAACTCGCCGAAAACACACGCACCGGTTCCGGTCAGGCGCGACGGTGCGTATTCTAGCAGCCATGAAAGAAGCTGTTCAACCTCACGAAAACGTTTTCTTGCGATTGATTCACAATCATTTGTGAATGGTGCCTGTAATAATGCGGGTAGAGAACGAATCGGCGAATTTCTTTTTAATTCAGGATCTGTGAAGATCGTCGGAGTTGAAATCTCAATTCCGGGATGAGCAACCAGAAACCATTTTTCTTCCGGTGATGCCGGCCGGAGTTTTTCCCCGATGCCTTCGGCAAAAGCGGCATGGCCTTTAACAAATACGGGAACGTCTGCGCCAAGGCTGATGCCAAGCTGTGCCAGTTCATTATCGGACAAATTGGCTTGCCAGTGGTAGTTCAAGGCAATCAGTACTGTCGCGGCATTAGAAGAACCACCACCCAGACCTCCCCCCATTGGCAGGCATTTATCGATGTGGATATCGGCGCCCAGATGTTCGGTTCCCTGACTATTATTCTGCAATAACTGATTTTGTAATAAATGATTCTGCAATAATCGGGCAGCCCGGACGATCAGATTATCGTCATGGGCGACGCCTTCAACGGACGTCAGCAGGTGGATTTGATTATCCTGGCGGGGGGTAATCGTGATCTCGTCGCCATAGTCCAGAAACTGGAACAGCGTTTGCAGTTCGTGGTAGCCATCAGGTCGTTGGCCAGTAATATACAAGAATAAATTCAATTTTGCCGGAGAAGGCCAAGTCAACGTCATTATTGGGTTGTCCAGTTATCCATTTTCAATTTTATGCGGTTCTTGCCCTGAGTGAGTTCCAATCGATTAGGCAACGCTGGCATGGTAGAAGCATCATAACCCTGATAATTGACTTTCCAGATCTCACCATTTTTCTTGCTACTCACCGATTTGAGCAGGTAATTCTCATCTAACTGAAAATCTTTGGCATCGCCGGGTAAGCCGATAATCCAGTTTTTCAGATTATTCAGAGGAATATTCATATCGGTAAGCTGATAAATTAATGCCTCAGGAGCATCACTGAGGTATTTTTTACCCTTATTGTCAGTAAGCTGAATCATATTCGGCTGGACGAATAATTCCAATTCTGTTGTACCTAGTGGATTAAGCAGCAACAATTTATAGTTATCAGGCGAATACTGTTGCCAGAAAAAGCGGGCATAGACTTTCTTTTCATTTGCCAGATAAGCAAAAGAGCCTCGGGTCTGGTAATTTTTCAGTTTTTGCAGTTGTTGTTCACGGGTATGCCATTGCGGAGAATTGGCGGAACCTGTACCTGTAGGAGGCTGTGTGACGGTACAGGCTGTCAGCAGAACCGCAGAGAGGGGAAGTAAGCGAAAAAATGATGATGTTTTCATTCAGTAACCCTTAGCAATAAAATAGTCTGATGGGTAACTAATGCGCCATCCAAGTCTATAATCAAGGTGATAATTTAGCGAAATTTTGTCAACATTTCTCGAATAAATTACGGCATAGCCGTCCGATTGACTTTTATTGAATTGATGCATCAAGTAGAATGCTCATCCAATGAGAGTCCTTATGAAGGGTGTGAGTTTCATGAGAATGGTTATTAATATTATCATGAGATTGATTCCCGTGATAACTCAACGCAGTTAAAATGACTTTATTAGCACTCGGTATCAATCATAAAACCGCGCCTGTTTCCTTACGTGAGCGGGTGGCATTTTCTCCTGACACAATCGGGCTTGCGCTTGATAACTTGCTCCAGCAGCCGCTGGTGCGAGGTGGCGTTGTGCTGTCAACCTGCAACCGCACTGAACTCTATCTCAGCGTCGAGCAGCAGGATAATTTAAAAGAGCAATTAATCAGTTGGTTGTGTGAGTATCACCAGCTCAATCCTGACGATCTGAAAGCCAGCCTTTATTGGCATTTGGATAATGACGCCGTCAGCCACTTGATGCGAGTGGCGAGTGGTCTCGATTCGCTGGTACTTGGGGAACCACAGATTCTGGGGCAGGTAAAGAAAGCCTTTGCCGAGTCGCAGAATTATCAATCCCTGTCAGGGGAGTTGGAGCGTCTGTTCCAGAAATCTTTTTCAGTTGCTAAGCGGGTCAGAACAGAAACGGAAATTGGCGCAAATGCGGTTTCCGTGGCTTTTGCTGCCTGTACGCTCGCCCGGCAGATTTTCGAATCCCTGTCTAAATTGAATATTCTGCTGGTGGGGGCAGGGGAAACGATTGAATTGGTGGCTCGCCATCTCAAGGAACACCGTGTGCGTCACATGATGATTGCCAACCGCACAAAAGAGCGGGCGCAGGCACTCGCCAGTCAAGTGAATGCGGAGGTTATTTCCTTGTCCGAAATCGATACCCGGCTGGCAGAAGCCGATATTGTGATCAGTTCTACCGCCAGCCCACTGCCGATTATCGGTAAAGGCATGGTCGAGCGGGCGTTGAAAGTCCGCCGCAATCAGCCGATGTTACTGATTGATATTGCTGTTCCTCGCGATATTGAACCGGACGTCGAAAAATTGAGCGATGTTTATTTATACAGTGTTGACGATTTACAGGCTATTATTCAGCAAAATCTGGCTCAACGTAAAGCTGCCGCTGTTGTCGCGGAAGGCATTGTGCAGCAGGAAAGCCGCTATTTCATGGATTGGTTGCGCTCTCAAGGGGCGGTCAATACAATCCGGGAATATCGGGAACAGGCAGAAAAAGTCAGGGCTGAGATGACAGCAAAAGCATTGATGTCCATCAGGCAGGGTGCTGATGCTGAACAGATCATCAACCAGTTGACTCACCAATTGACGAATCGTCTGCTCCATACACCCACTAAATCACTTCAACAGGCGGCCAGTGATGGCGATTTGGAACGCCTGAATCTCTTACGGGACAGCCTTGGGCTGGATCATAACTAACCCTATTCGAATTAAGGTCTGATATTACGAATGAAGCCTTCTATTGTCGCTAAACTGGAAGCATTGCAAGAACGCCATGAAGAAGTTTTGGTTCACCTCGGTGATGCCAGTGTTATTGCTGATCAAGATCGTTTCCGTGCATTGTCAAAGGAATATGCTCAACTTACCGATGTGACCCATTGTTTCAAATCCTGGAAAACGGTTCAGGAGGATTTACAGACAGCGGAGATGATGCTTGACGATCTCGAAATGCGGGAAATGGCGCAGGAAGAGCTCAGGGAGGCAAAAATTCGTAATGAAGAGCTGGAACAGCAGCTACAGCTACTGCTGTTGCCGAAAGATCCGGATGATGAGCGCAACTGTTTCCTTGAAGTTCGAGCAGGAACCGGTGGCGATGAAGCCGCGATATTTGCAGGAGATTTGTTCCGCATGTATAGCCGCTATGCGGAAGCCCGCCGCTGGAGAGTAGAGATTATAAGCGCCAACGAAGGCGAGCATGGTGGCTACAAAGAAGTGATTGCCAAAGTTTCGGGTGATCAGGTTTATGGTCACTTGAAATTTGAATCAGGCGGTCATCGTGTCCAGCGTGTACCGGAAACGGAATCTCAGGGGCGCATTCACACTTCTGCCTGTACTGTGGCTGTCATGCCAGAAATTCCAGAAGCTGAATTACCGGACATCAGCCCAGGTGATTTGAAAATAGATACGTTTCGCTCTTCCGGTGCGGGTGGGCAGCACGTCAATACCACTGATTCTGCGATTCGAATTACCCATCTGCCAACGGGGATCGTAGTGGAATGTCAGGATGAGCGTTCCCAGCACAAAAACAAAGCAAAAGCGATGTCTGTACTGGCGGCTCGTATCCGTGCTGCTGAGATGCATAAGCGTCAAGAAGCGGAAGCCTCTGAACGCCGTAATTTACTGGGTTCCGGCGACCGTTCAGATCGTAATCGCACCTATAACTTTCCACAGGGGCGTGTGACTGATCACCGAATCAATCTGACGTTATACCGCCTTGATGAAGTGATAGAAGGCAAACTGGATATGCTTATTCAGCCGATCATTATCGAATATCAGGCAGATCAACTGTCTGCGCTGTCAGAGCAGGATTAATGAATTACCAATGCTGGCTACAACATGCGGCTACGCAGTTGTCTGAAAGTGACAGCCCTAAGCGTGATGCGGAAATCTTGTTGGGATACGTGACAGGGCGTTCCCGTACTTATCTGATTGCTTTTGATGAAACGCTAATCTCATCGGAAGAATTGCATCAACTTGATAGCCTGCTGGTGCGCCGCATTCAGGGAGAGCCGGTAGCTTATATTATTGGTGAACGGGAATTCTGGTCACTGCCGTTTGCCGTATCGCCAGCGACGTTGATCCCGCGCCCTGATACTGAATGTCTGGTGGAGAAGGCATTGGAATTATTGCCTGATTCTCCAGCCCGGATTCTGGATCTGGGGACGGGGACGGGGGCGATTGCACTGGCATTGGCAAGTGAGCGGAATGATTGTTATGTGACGGGGGTTGATATCAATTCTGATGCTGTGATGCTGGCGCAACATAATGCTGAAAAAAACGCCGGAAAACTGGCCATTCACAATGTGAATTTTTTGCAAAGTGAGTGGTTTGCAGCAGTGGGTAACCAACAATTTGATATGATTGTCAGCAATCCTCCGTATATAGATGAGCGTGATCCTCATCTACAAGAAGGGGATATCAGGTTTGAACCAGCCACTGCATTGATCGCTGCACAAAATGGCATGGCGGATTTGCAGGCAATTGTGGGACAGGCGCGCCATTTCCTGTCACCAAATGGATGGCTATTGCTGGAACATGGCTGGAAACAGGGAACCGTTGTCAGAAACCTATTTTTAGAGAAGGGTTATCAACAGATAGCGACTTTTCAGGATTATGGCGGTAATGAACGCATCACGATAGGTCGATGGAATAAAAATGAAACCCATAGTTAATTATGAATTCAATAATACTCCCCTGATTGACGGTATTATTCTGGTATCAAAAATTATCCGCCCTGATTTTCCTCAGACTCTGGTAAGTGAGCAGCTAACTGCATTGGTTGAAGAAGCCCGGCAGAGGCTTTCCTCCATTACCGATTCCAAAGTGAAATTGGATTCGCTGCTGACACTTTTTTATCGGGAATGGAAGTTTGGTGGAGCTAATGGGGTGTATTGTCTGTCGGATACCCTGTGGCTGGATCGTTTACTCCATTCACGTCAAGGCTCACCTGTATCATTGGGTACGGTGTTTACGCATATTGCTCAGGCGCTGGGGCTGTCGGTACAGCCTGTCATATTTCCAATCCAACTGATATTGCGGATTGATTTGCTTGATCAGCCCACTTGGTTCATTAATCCCTTGAATGGGGATACGCTGAATGAACATACGCTGGATGTCTGGTTAAAAGGTAATATTGGCCCAACTGTTCGTCTGAAAAAACAGGATTTGCAGGAAGCCGATAATGTCAGCCTTGTGCGTAAAATCACTGACACCATCAAAGTTTCTCTGATGGAAGAGAAAAAGATGGAACTGGCGCTCAAGGCCAGCGAAGTGGTGCTGACGTTTGATCCCGATGACCCCTATGAAATCCGCGATCGGGGGCTTATCTATGCCCAGCTCGACTGCAATCATATTGCTGTTTCGGATTTGAGTTATTTTGTCGAACATTGCCCTGAGGACCCTATCTCAGAAATGATAAAGATGCAAATTAACACCATAGAACAGCGGTTGATTGTCCTGCATTAGGTTTATTTTTTTATTGATACAGCAAATTTATTTGCCCTTAACAAGAGAAGGTATAAGCATGCAACAGAAAGTGGTTAATATTGGTGATATCAAGGTCGCAAATGATCTGCCATTTGTATTGTTTGGTGGAATGAACGTCCTTGAATCACGGGATTTGGCCATGCGGATTTGTGAGCACTATGTCACCGTGACACAAAAACTGGGCATTCCTTATGTTTTTAAAGCGTCTTTTGATAAGGCTAACCGTTCTTCTATCCGCTCTTATCGTGGGCCAGGGCTGGAAGAGGGGATGAAAATCTTTCAGGAACTGAAACAAACCTTCGGCGTGAAAATTATCACTGACGTGCATGAGCCTGCACAGGCTCAACCAGTCGCGGATGTGGTGGATGTAATTCAGCTTCCAGCCTTCCTCGCCCGCCAGACCGATCTGGTTGAAGCGATGGCGAAAACCGGTGCTGTGATTAATGTTAAAAAACCACAGTTTGTTAGCCCTGGGCAAATGGGCAATATTGTTGAAAAATTCAAAGAAGGCGGCAATGACCAGGTGATCCTGTGTGACCGTGGCAGCAACTTTGGTTATGACAATCTGGTGGTTGACATGCTGGGCTTCGGTGTCATGCAACAAGCTACCCAAGGTGCGCCGGTCATTTTCGACGTCACTCATGCATTACAGTGCCGCGACCCATTAGGTGCAGCTTCCGGTGGCCGTCGCGCGCAGGTTGCTGAACTGGCTCGTGCGGGTATGGCTGTGGGGATCGCAGGTCTGTTCCTTGAAGCGCACCCAGATCCAGAAAATGCCAAATGTGATGGCCCGTCTGCTTTGCCATTGGCAAAACTGGAGTCATTCCTGATGCAAATTAAAGCGATTGATGACGTGGTGAAAAGTTTCCCGGAACTGGATACGAGCAAATAAATTCCTACGCTAGTCTTCATTAGTCACCCTCTGCCAGTTATGCTGGCAGAGGGTGACTTGTTGTTACTGACCTTGAATCTTTTCTGAAGAAGCACACATCTCAGGTGTGTAATTAACTTCCATCTCCCTTAGTGCCTTGGGTAAGGTAGCATAAAAACTCAGCTCTCCTTCAATCGGCATAACTTTAGCTCTTGCCAGCGTTTTCAATGGCTGGAAGGGAATATCACATACGACGATATGTTTTTCTTTGCCAAGTTCGCGCACAAAACCCTGAAAAGCGTGTAATCCGCCAGCGTCCAAAACGGGTACGGCATCCCACTGCATGATGATGGTTTGATAATCAGCACTTTTTTCTCTCAGTTCGGCAAAAATACGTTCGGCGGCAGCGAAGAATAAAGGGCCGTTAATTCGTACGACCAATAACCCTTTCTCCGCGCTTGTTAAAGATGACGTGCTGATACGAGTCATATTGGCAATTTTGCGCATAAACAGGAGTGATGCCAGCACAATGCCGATAGTGATCGCGACGACCATATCGAATAGGACAGTCAATGACAGACACAAAAGCATGACAATAATGTCATCTTTAGGCGCATGGCGTATTAAATCCACTACCTTATGTGCCTCGCTCATATTCCACGCCACAATCAGCAAAATGGCTGACATAGCCGCCAGTGGTAAATAAGAGAGCATTGGAGCCAAAACCAGCAATGTTAATAATACCAGCAGGGAATGCACCACAGCGGCTATTGGGGAAGTCGCACCTGCCCGCACATTGGCGGCTGAACGGGCGATAGCCGCAGTGGCGGTAATGCCACCAAAGAAAGGGGCGGCAATATTGCCCAACCCCTGGCCAAGCAGCTCACCGTTAGAATGGTGCTTTTTCCCCGTCATGCCATCCAGAATCACTGCACACAGTAACGATTCAATCGCACCCAGCATGGCCATCGAAAACGCAGCGGGCAGTAATGCCGATACGGTATTCCAGCTAATATCGAGAGAATGTGTATCGGGCAAATTCCACGGCAGGACAAATTGGGGAAGAATGGGGGGAATGCCTTGGCCTTGCGTGCCATCCGCCAGTGTGTAACTAAAAGATGAACCAATGGTGGTGACATCATAGCTTAACAGGTGCATCGCGCCCATAACAGCTGTACCCGCGATCAAAGCGGGTAAGTGACCCGGTAACTTTACTCCCAGTTTCGGCCAGAAAATCAGTACCAGAAGCGTAGCCAGCCCGATAAGCGTATCACTCAATTGTAATGAAGGCAGTGCCTGAGAAAGTGCAATTACCTTATCAATATAATTTTCCGGTATATGCGCCAGTTTCAGGCCAAAGAAATTTTGCACCTGCATAGTGGCGATAGTGATGGCAATACCGGAAGTAAATCCAAGGGTAACAGACATAGGAATATATTCGATAAGTCGGCCAAAACGTGCCAATCCCATTACAATCAAAATCACACCTGACATCAGCGTCGCAATAAGCAGGCCGCTCAGACCAAACTGCTGTGAAACAGGGTAGAGGATCACCACAAAAGCCGCCGTTGGGCCGGAAACGCTATAACGTGAACCTCCGGTCATGGCGATGACAATGCCGGCGATAGCGGCAGTGTACAGGCCATACTGTGGTGCAACTCCACTTCCTATCGCCAGAGCCATTGCCAGTGGGATCGCGATGACACCCACGGTAATCCCAGCGATGATATCTCTGATAAAACGGGGGAAAGAGTAAGATTCCTTCAGGCATGAGTCAATAAACGCACTAAATGGGCGTATCCCATTAATTTTACGAGTATTCATTTAATCTAAAACCAAAAAATAAGGCGTCCGCATGACGGGCTGAAAAAGAATATGTAAGAGTATCTCTTTTATCACCCAATAAAGGTGTTACAGGTCTAAAAGTTAGTTAATAGTAGTACAGTCGAGAAAATGTAGCATTGTTACGTTCTGACTTTATCGGATTAAAGCTGAATTAAGGCTGAATATTTCAAGGTAAGCAGAAACAGGAAAAACAGTATCCATTGCAGGATCAGACCAATCGTAGCCTTTTTTAACAGTTTGATTGCTCCGTTAAAGCGATCATTCTGTGTCCGTGATTGGGGTAACTTGTTAAATATCAGCAATAACGTTTGATCGAACTCGGCGCTTTTTTCAGGGGATGAATTGAGGATCTGAAAATAGTGGCAGTCAAGCCAAATGCGCCAACAATAGTATTGGCAGTACAGCGTTGTGAATAATAGTACGGCATAGAGTGCAATGTTGTTTAAGGCGGTAGTGTTGAAGACAGCAATCAGCATTGCTGTCGCGATCAGGATAGAAAAAGCAGATAGTGCCGATATAAAGCGCCAGCTTTTTAACGTTGCGATAATCACTTTGCTGATCAGATCTTCCGGCTGCATGTTATGTTCCCCGTTATAGGTAGCCTTTTGCCCATTGAGACAGAGCATCGAGATGTGCTTGTCTGAACGTGACATGCGGTCTGGCTTTACGCAGGATCTCGACGACAGTGTTGATATCATATTCAGGATGCTGTTTCAGTAGCCATGCTGCTACCACCATCGCACTGCGTGACAGGCCAAGCGTACAATGAATGAAAACATCTCCCTGCTGGCGTAGTTTATCCAGCGTACAAACTGCCGATTGCAGCGCTTCAGGTGCTAGCGGTAGTAAATCGATTTGCGGCTGGCAAACATAGTTTGCTGTGTGGGAATCAGATCGCCTGTGCCACTCTGCTGTCATATCAAGAACACTGACTGCTGTGATGGGTTGGGAAGGCAGGCTGCCGAGAATAATCCCTTCAGTTATGTGGTTGAAAGGTGCGCTTTTACGTCGGAACCAGAGATAAGAGAGCCATGCTCCCAGTTGGTATGGCGCCAGTAGCCAGCGTGCAGACAATGACATACGGCCATCTGGCTGTTTTTGAAACACGGAGCTGCCTAACCCTGCGTAGCCCAGTGCGACCATTAGTAATGATACGGCAGGCCACAGCAGTAGCCAGAAACTACCACCCAGCAGATATGCCATAAGCGCGAACAACGCACTGCCTGTCAAATAATAGCTGAACAACTTCCGCGCATAGCGATCTTGATTGGATTGCCAGCGCCAGCGGTATGAAATTGGCAGTAGGTAACTGATGATGACACCAACGGCAAAACCCGTGAGCATATCGACAAAATGGTGCTGCCAGGTCGTCAGAACCGATAGTGCAACCAGCACTGACCAAATATGCAGCAATCCGCGCCAGTAACCACACACGTAGGCTGAATAGCGTAGCCAGAGCAACCACAGCAGAATAATGTGCAGGGAAGGCGCTTGATTATAGGGTAGATCAAATAACGTCAGTTGATTAAATAACCAGCCAAATAGGCCTTCCGTGCTGGGACGAGAGAACGAAAATTTCAGGGGGAACAGTAGGAATCCAACACAGGCAATCAGTGATGCGGTCATTAATCGCCAGCCGTGAAGCCACTGTTCACGGCGATGAGTACAGATAAATAACGATATTCCGTAGAACAGATCGATACTCCAGTAAGGGATAATCGTCCATGACCAAAAAGGGATGTTATGTTCCCAACCGAACATCACAGTGCCGACATCGCCTCTTTGTGCCGTGAACTGATTGACCTGGCCATAAGTAAGAAAGAAAAACGGAGCCAGGAACAATAGCCAGATAACACCTGTCAGCCATAGGAGCCGACGACTATCGAGAGAAGAGTGCATGTGGTGTTCCATCTTATATTTATTTATTCATCAGCGATGAACGCACTTGGCAATCGAAACAGTGAAAATGCCCCAGTTATCTGTCAGTTGGTACATTTTTTCAAACCCGGCAGCTTCCACCAATGCGTCCATTTCCCCTTGAGTACGGCGTCGCATGATCCACGGTTGATTTTCACGATGGCTGGAAAGAACACGGGCAATGACCTCAATCTGTGGATGCCACGGTTGGCCGGTGTATACCAGATAACCATTTTCTGTCATAACATCAGCCAAGCCGCGTAGCGAATTTCTGAGTAAATTATTATCAGGGAACAATTCATAGAGACCGGATACAATACCCAGTGTCGGCGCTGGCGTAATGGATGCGATGCTTTCAGCATTAAAGGCATCACCGATAACAAAACGAATTTTATCCGTCAGATCACGTTCCTCAATATAAGCCTGCCCTTGATTGACATTGATTTCGCTATAGTCCCTTAACAAAATAGAATCGACTTTGCTGAAATCGTTGATTGCGTCAAGAATATAGCGGCCGTGTCCGGCGGCGATATCAACCATATGCACAGGCATATTCTGTTCACGTAGACTGCGAATAGCATGGCGGATCAGCATTTCAATATGGATCTTGCGCTGGCGTATACCGCGCCAGCCAATGCTGTTCAAATAATGCTTATCGAGCATTCGCCCCAGAATTCCCTTGCCCTGCGGTTGGTTACGGTAGACATAATCTAATGTGGAGCCGGAATCAAACCCCGTTTTGAGACCGATGCAGACACCTTCGGAAGTTCTGCCCCAGCGAGTATTCATTACTTTACGCATCAACTGATAGCTAAGTTTCTTCGGACACAGACACGGTAATGATGTGCTTAATGTTCGAAATTCATCGGCAGAATGACTCCAGGTATCTTCTCGGCTGTAATCGTGCTGATAATGCGGAAGTGCAAAAATACGCTCAATAAAGACCCGGATTTTGTCAAAAACCAGATGGCGATCTTTTTCACCCAATGTATCGTGGTAGAAGCCATCCATCACATGTTTTTCTTTGATAGGGGTATTTAGCTGCTGATAAAACTGATGCTGTGGTTTTTTGTTTACTACATAATCGCTGCCTGAAATAAACAACAGGGTAGGTAGTGTAATGGCGGCTGCATCTTTAACTACTCGCTCGGCGGTTTGGTAAAGATCCAAGAGAATATTGACGGCGATTTCCCGGGTAATCAACGGATCGCTATTATAAGAGGCAATTCGAGTTTCATCGTGAGTCAGATACCTGGCTTTCACATAGGAATTCACGAAGAAAATACCTCGTGCTTTTTGCATCAATTGCAGTCCCTGCGTAGCAAAAGGGATATACAATTTGATATCAAATGCGGGTGCTGCGAGGATCATGGCGCGGATTTTCGGCGCATAGTCGTGTACCCAAGCAGAGACTAATACCGCTCCGACACTCTGGCCGATAACCACGATATTTCCCATGGCAATGCCGTACTGAGTGGCAATAAATCTGACAAATTCATCAACATCACGAATCGATGTTCCCATGGATGGGCTGTAACCGCGCGGCCCTTCTGTCTTACCGTGTCCACGGGCATCCCACGCGAACATAGGAACATCAGGCAGAGCGAGTCCGTCAACGACATGCTGGATGCGTCCTGAGTGCTCATGACCACGGTGAAAAATAATGATCGCTCTGTCTGGATTGGCCTGTTGCTGTGGCCAGTAACGGTAAAACAGAGAAGCATTATCTGATGTAGTAAAATAATGTTCTTCAGCAATACGTTGATCGAGTTGTGGTGTCATGTTAGCGCCTCATTTGGAGTGTGACTGTTCAGCCAGCCGGATTTCACGTAAGGCTTTAGCAATGCGCTGATAACAAGTCACCAAGAGTAAAATGATCATGAAAGCAAACAAAGAACTACTCCAGCCCAAGGCCGAAGGGAAAATCGCAATAATCAATCCATAAGCTCCGAAGATAAAAGCACGGTCACTTTTTCCTATCGGGCCGTCATAGCGCCGTGATGTACCAATCGTTTGTGCCAGTACGCCGATGAATTCGGTCAAGATAGTGAGGAATAAAATAATTAACAGACTGAGGCTGTTCACATCAGGTAAAAGGCAGAAGGGGAGATAGAGGGCAACATCAGAAATGACATCTCCCAATTCATTATAAATAGCGCCCAGATGAGACTTCTGGTTATGTTCCCGTGCCAGCATACCATCAATGGCATTCAGTGCCATGCGAATGAAAAGAAAAATAGGCAGCAACCAATAGAGGTGGGGCGAGGGAAATAGGCTCAATAGTGAACCGACAAAGATTGACAGGAACAACGCGGCCAAAGTGACCTGATTTGCGGTGATCCTTTGTTTATACAGATAAATTACGATAGGACGTAGTAAGTTTTGGAAACGGGGTTTTAAATCGTATATGGTCATTTTTCTCTAAGTCCTTTAGAGGTCAATTTATCAGCATTATTAATAAAATAAAAAATCTAAAAGGGCAATCAGATAACAATGATCTTGTACAAAGGATCAAAAAACTATCTTTTTAATCAATTAAATTATGATAGTTGCGTATTATTAGAGATTGATTAGTCGGTTAACTTGAATGGATGGGACGAATTGTCTAGAGCACAGCGTTTGTTATCTCTCATGGAAATATTGCGCCGTTATCACTTTCCGGTTCAGGGAAAAGTGTTGGCGCAGAAATTGAATATCAGCTTAAGAACACTGTATCGGGATATTGCATCGTTGCAGGCTCAAGGCGCGATTATCGAAGGTGAGCCGGGAATAGGGTACGTTTTGAGGCCTGGATTTGTGTTACCACCGCTCATGTTTACACAAAATGAAATAGAGGCGTTGGCATTGGGCGCGAATTGGGTGGCTAAACGTGCAGACCCCCAACTAAAAGAATCTGCAAATAATGCAATAAGCAAAATTGCGGCTGTGATCCCAGCAGAATTGAAACAAATGTTGGAGGCAAGCTCCTTACTGATCGGGCCTGCTGCGACAACGGTTCAGCCAGTTGTCGAGATTCAGCAGATACGTCAGGCGATCAATACCCGGCATAAAATCACCTTCGCTTATTTGGATATAAAAGACATCCCGTCAGAAAGAACAATATGGCCATTTGCCTTAGGCTATTTTGAAAATATCAGCATTGTGATTGGATGGTGTGAATTACGTGAGGAATTTCGTCATTTCAGATCAGATAGAATCATGCGTTTGAAAATTGAAAAACAATGTTACCCCCGTTCAAGGCAAGTATTGCTCAAAGAATGGAGAGCAATGGAAAAAATTTCTCGTTAGCCAAATAAAGACTACTGACAGAAATTGTCACTCACCATTGATACTCTGCGGGCTGTTCTACTGTATTAAAAAGCTCGCTTAATCTTCAATGTGATACATTTAACTGTGGGAGTTTTATCATGTTAACACTCAATTTTTCTACATCGGTAAACGCTAAACCATCCCATATCTGGGCGCATTATGTCGATTTTGATTTGCGGAAAAAATGGGAAGTCGATCTTGAATATTTTCAATTTGAAGGGGAGGTCAAAACGGGTCAATACGGCAGAATGATATTAAGTGGAATGCCGGAAATTCGCTTTTATCTTTCAAATATCGAAGTGAATAAAGAATTCACCGATCAGGTTAACCTCCCGCAAATGGGAATATTAACATTCCGACATCAAATTATTACAGATGAAAACAATATGGCGTGTCGTATTCAGGTGACCGTTTCATTTGAACCTGATGCAAATATTCCCGCTGTTCAGGCCGAAAGTTTCTTTAAGCAAGGTACGCAAGATCTGGTTGAAACCGTATTAAGGCTGAAATCTGTCGTTGAGACAGTATCTCCCAAGCCCAATCTTCAGCTTGTTTACGTCTCTGATATCGAGCGTTCAACCGCTTTTTATAAAACAATTTTCAATGCTGAACCGATATTTGCCAGCTCCCGTTATGTTGCATTTCCTGCTGGTGGTGAAGTACTGTTTGCTATTTGGAGTGGAGGAGCAAAGCCTGATCGTGCTATTCCGCGATTTTCTGAAATTGGTATTATGCTGCCATCCGGTAAAGATGTTGATCGGTGCTTTGAAGAATGGCGAAAGAACCCTGAGATCAAAATAGTACAGGAACCCCATACCGAAGTTTTTGGCCGTACTTTCCTTGCTGAAGATCCCGATGGCCATATTATTCGGGTATGCCCTTTGGATTAGCCTAGAACAAGGTGTAATTAAGCCATAAATCTTTAAGACATTCCCATTAGATGAGGTGAACCCTTGCGAGGTTTTTCACCTATACTTCGGGGAATATAAATGCGAAAAAGCCTGAACATAAGTTCAGGCTTTCTCTTGAAAGATGGCGGTGAGAGAGGGGTTCGAACCCTCGATACGTTTTCACGTATACACACTTTCCAGGCGTGCTCCTTCAGCCTCTCGGACACCTCACCGTGTTTTGTTTCTGCGGTCGTCCTGTCAGGGATTTTCCGCAAGGGTTACTAAATTATAGATTCAATGATCTATCAAGAGTAACCACAAAAAAGCCTGAGTATTGTGTTCAGGCTCTTTCTTAGAATATGGCGGTGAGAGAGGGGTTCGAACCCTCGATACGTTTTCACGTATACACACTTTCCAGGCGTGCTCCTTCAGCCTCTCGGACACCTCACCGTATTTTGTTGTTGTAGCGATATCACTTGGTTTCGTCGCTGCAACGGGGCGCTACTATAGGGAAAAGCAGGGCAGGCGTCAACAGGCTTATAACGATTTTTTCAGGCTTTTTGACTGATTACACAAATAAAAAACAATTTGAATGTTCGATAGTCATTTACTAAAGCCGATACGCTTTTTGTAATATGCAGTGTTAAATATGTTAACTGGGTAACATTATTAATATTTTCATTCCTCGCTTTCCAGCAGAGGCTTGCAACCATTTTAGCAATCGGTTAACCCTATCAAAAAATAACAAGGAATAAGATTGTATGAACATCATTTTTTTTCACCCTTCCTTTAATACCGATGAGTGGATTCAAGGAATTCAGGCACGTCTGCCTGATGCCAAAGTGAGGCAATGGGTCAGTGGTGATCAAGAGCCCGCAGACTATGCATTAGTTTGGCAGCCACCTTATGAAATGTTAGCCAATCGTCAGGGGCTAAAAGGCATATTCGCACTGGGTGCCGGTGTCGATGCGATTTTCAAACAAGAATCGAAAAATCCCGGTACGTTACCGGCCGATGTTCCACTGATCCGCCTCGAAGATACAGGAATGGGAAGGCAGATGCAGGAATATGCCATTACCTCAGTGCTGCATTATTTCCGCCGTATGGATGAATATAAACGATACCAAGAGCAGCGCCTTTGGGCCCCTATGGCTCCACATAACCGGAAAGAATTTGTTATCGGGGTTTTAGGGGCCGGAATATTAGGGCGAAGTGTGATTGGGAAATTAATGGAATTTGATTTTAATGTGCGTTGTTGGAGCAGGACGTCAAAACAACTCGATAGTGTCGAAAGTTTTTACGGTAAAGAGCAATTGAGTGATTTTCTTTCTGGTTGCAAGGTGCTGATTAACCTTCTCCCTGATACTCCCGACACTCGTGGTATCCTTAATCTGTCATTATTCAGCCAACTAAAATCGGGTTCCTATGTGATTAATCTGGCGCGAGGAGCACAGCTTGTCGAACAGGATCTGCTCGTTGCTATTGATAAAGGTTATATCGCAGGAGCAACCCTTGATGTGTTTGCCGAAGAACCATTGTCAAATATGCATCCATTCTGGACCCACCCTCGTATTAATGTGACTCCCCATATTGCTGCTAACACTATTCCTGAGGCTGCGATGGATGTCATCTGTGAAAATATCCGGCGTATGGCCCGGGGCGAAACGCCAACTGGCCTCGTTGATAGGATACGTGGCTATTAACAAGTTACTTTACAGCATGGCAGGCGATTAGGGACAATAACGCTATCTGATAATTTATTGGGATTGAATCAAGTTATGAACGAATTTTCTATTGTCTGCCGCATATTGGGTACATTGTTTAACCGCGCACCGCAAGATCCCGTTCTGCAACCTTTAATCACCATGATTGCTGAGGGGAAACTAAAACAAGCATGGCCTTTGGAACAGGATGAATGGCTGGATCGCTTACAGCAAAACAGTGAATTGTCAGTGATGGCAGCCGATTATCACGCTCTGTTTACCGGAGAATCGGCGAGTGTTGCTGTTTGTCGATCTGATTATACTGACGGAGAAGAAAGTGAAGTACGTCAGTTTTTGACAGAACGGGGAATGCCACTGTCTGATATTCCTGCTGATCAGTTCGGCTCTCTATTGCTGGCTGTGTCATGGCTGGAAGATCAGGCAGCTGAAGATGAAATCCAAGCACAAATTACGTTGTTTGATGAGTATCTTTTGCCTTGGTGTGGGCAGTTCCTCGGTAAAGTTGAAGCCCATGCAACCAGTGGTTTTTATCGAACGCTGGCGATTGTCACTCGTGAAGCGTTGCAGGCATTGCGTGATGAATTAGAATCTGAGTGACAGTGTCACGATATTAATTCAGCCGAAGGTCATGAATAGGCGAGTATATCGGTCACTAATTGATAAAATAAAAGGCAAATTATCCATTAATAATTTGCCCTTATTATTTCAATGACGATAAAAATTATTTATCGGTCAACCCAATAACTAATTTCCCGGGTTTAATTTCCAACCTTTTGGCGAATTGTGAGGCTGCTGCCTCGGCCTTGCTTTTTTCTGGATTCAGAACATAAACCGGATGAGTATCGAAAAACTCATTCAAAGAGGTATTCAGATAAGGAATTAATGTCTTAACCGGAGCCGCTGCTTTTTCCGGTGTTGTCTGGTAGTCTACGATTTCCAGCCCTTTCACGAAAATAGCGCCTTTTTCTGCATCAAATACGGGTTTAGCTTTGATAGTGAGTTTCATATCAGCCTGAATCGTACCCAGTAGTGTTGCAAGTTGAACTTTTGCTTGCGTGGATAGTTCAATTTTTTCAGGATCCTGGCGGCCTATTTGGCTGGATAAATCCCCCAGCGTGATATTGGCATTCGCGATACCTGGAATGCTGATTTTTTTCTGATAATGCACTTTTTTGAGCAAATAATCATTCATCAGACCTTCGTTGATGCTGAAGTCTTTAAATTGATCACAGCCGCTGACTAATCCTACCAGCACTAATGCTGCCCCTAAGAAAAATCTTTTCATATTGGCTCCTTTTTATTTCCAACGGGCAGATTTTACACTATTTCTAATAGGATTAATGTCTACCAAGCATCACAGGATCAATTTTCTTCTGATTGAATTGGCGATGAAGAGCATAAATGGTAATCAAACCAGACAATCCTAGCAAAATCCAGGGTAATTGCGGCATATTCAAGTCACGGCCAGTATCATAGAGCCACCCTCCACCGGTGTAACCTATCGCACCACCTAGAGCTAAACCCAGACGGCTAAATCCCATATAACTGCCACGCGCCCGTGGATCAGACAGTGAAGCACTCAGCGTTTCACGAGCAGGATCGGCTGTTACCAAACCTAAATAAAACAGGCAAAGCAGGCCAAACAGTGTATGTAATTGATTGACCCAGCCAATCGGAAACATGCAGATGCTCATCAAAAATAAGCCCGCCATCAAGCGCTGCTCCAGTCGGAAATGTTTTTCACTCCAGCGTGCGATGGGATAGAGCAATGTCAGGGAGATAACGGTTTCAATGGCATACATCCATTTGACGGCAGTAGGAGTGCCGGTAATTTCATGGATAATAATCGGAAACATCAGCATCACTTGTACTGACAGGACAAAATAACCCGTCAATGTCAGCACATAGTAAAGGAACCGACGATCTCTAATAACCCGCATCATGCCTTCTTTGATAGGAGTACGGATTGTTGAAATACGGTATGCAGGCAGTAGCCAGGCGTTAAATAATGCGGCCAGCACAAAAATGGATGCACCAATCCAGCAGACGATATTGAAATCATATTGCAGCAACCAGCTTCCGATGAGCGCGCCAACCACGGCACCTGCGCTGTCCTGCATCATCAGGATTGAATAAAAACGCCCTCGCTCATGGGGACGGGTTAACTTAATGACCAAAGCTGCTCTGGGGGGATCAAACAATGTTCCTCCCAATCCTGATAGAACGCAGGAAAGCAGCAATATCCATGGCTCATGTGCCATTGCCATCAGAGCAAAACCCAGTGCACGCAATAACATGCCAGTAACAATCATCGGTTTGGCACCAAATCGGTCTGCGATGGCACCCCCGAAGATCCCCAAGCCTTGCTGAACAAGCTGACGAAGCCCCAGAGCGAAACCAACAATCAATGCCGCCCAGCCAAGTTGTTCGACGAAACGAATTGAAATTAGGGGAAAAACGACAAAAAAACCTAAAACAACTAATAAATTATCAAATAGCAGGAAGTATTTACCCAAGCTACGTGCTTGTGAAACCAACGACATTGCGCACCACTGAAATATGAGAGAATTAAATATGAAGTTCTTATTATTCTGACCTTAATCTCATCTTTAAGGTAGAGGGTTATAGATGATATTTTTTTATCGTAGGGTAATAGGCAATAATTTTAATAAGAGATAAATTATCCAGAATTTTTTCAAGACAAATATCAGGAGAAGGCATGTTTGGTTATCGTTCTGCATCGCCCAAAATTCGATTTATTACGGATAGGATGGTTGTTCGTCTGGTATATGAACGTGATGCTTATCGATTGGCTGAGTATTATTCAGAAAATAAAGATTTCCTGAAGCCATGGGAGCCAACAAGGGATGGCAGTTTTTATCAACCCTCTGGATGGACAAATCGGTTGAACTATATCGCTGAGTTACAACGGCAAAATACGACATTTAATTTTGTATTATTGGACTCTGATGAGCGTGAAATTATGGGTGTGGCGAATTTTACTAATGTTGTACGCGGCGCGTTCCATTCTTGTTATCTTGGTTATTCTTTAGCTGAGAAATTGCAAGGGCAAGGATTGATGTATGAAGCGCTGCAACCTGCGATCCGCTATATGCAGCGCTATCAGAGAATGCACCGGATTATGGCTAATTACATGCCACATAACCATCGTAGTGGGAACCTGCTCAAAAAGTTGGGGTTTGAGCAGGAAGGTTATGCCAAGAATTATTTAATGATAGATGGTGTTTGGCAAGATCATGTGCTGACGGCATTGACTGACGATGCATGGGGCAAAGTGGGTTTATGAATCTCGGGGTAAGGCTAATGGGGCGTAATATAGAAAATGTAGACAGGGTTTTTGTCTGTTAGACTTTAAACATCGGCTGCTATCCCGCCAGATTGCTTTATATGCCATTTTTATGATGCCTGATGGGATAGCTTTACATTTTTATGCTTAATTCCATAAGAATACAACTTTAGAACAATACCATGAACTTATTGAAATCACTGGCAGCGGTCAGTTCAATGACGATGTTTTCTCGCGTGCTGGGCTTTATTCGTGATGCCATTATTGCTCGTATATTTGGTGCAGGAATGGCGACGGATGCCTTTTTTGTTGCCTTTAAATTACCTAACCTGTTACGCCGTATCTTTGCAGAGGGCGCTTTTTCGCAAGCTTTTGTTCCTATTCTTGCCGAATACAAAAATCAACAAGGGGATGAAGCAACACGTACCTTTATTGCGTATATCTCAGGTATGTTGACATTGATTCTGGCTATCGTCTCAGTGATAGGTGTAATTGCTGCACCTTGGATCATCTATGTGACTGCGCCGGGATTTACGGATACACCGGATAAGTTTGTCTTAACCCGTGATTTACTTAGAATTACGTTTCCTTATATCTTTTTAATTTCGCTGGCTTCTTTGGCTGGCGCAATTCTTAATACATGGAACCGCTTTTCGGTGCCTGCTTTTGCTCCGACACTGCTCAATGTCAGTATGATCATTTTTGCATTGTTTGTGGCTCCTTATTGCAATCCGCCAGTGCTGGCGCTGGGTTGGGCCGTTGTTGCCGGAGGGGTTTTGCAATTGGCCTATCAGCTTCCTCATCTGAAAAAGATCGGCATGCTGGTATTGCCGCGGATTTCTTTCCGTGACAGTGCCGTATGGCGGGTTATCCGTCAAATGGGGCCTGCAATTCTGGGTGTATCGGTCGGGCAGATTTCCTTGATCATTAATACAATTTTTGCCTCATTTCTGGTTTCAGGCTCTGTTTCATGGATGTATTACGCTGATCGTTTAATGGAATTGCCTTCTGGTGTACTGGGTGTGGCGTTAGGGACGATTTTGCTGCCTTCACTGGCGAAAAGTTTTTCTAGTGGCAATCACGAAGAATATCGAAAATTGATGGATTGGGGGTTACGTCTCTGTTTCTTGCTGGCGTTGCCTTGTGCAGTTGCTCTCGGTATTCTCGCGGAGCCTCTGACGGTATCATTATTTCAATATGGTCACTTTTCTGCTTTTGATGCTGAGATGACTCAGCGGGCGTTAATTGCCTACTGTTTTGGCTTGATGGGGTTGATTGTGGTTAAAGTTCTCGCTCCGGGCTTTTATTCACGCCAAGATATCAAAACACCAGTAAAAATTGCGATTGCGACCTTGATTCTGACCCAATTGATGAACCTTGTTTTCATTGGCCCATTGAAACATGCAGGTCTGGCGCTTTCTATTGGCCTGGCTGCCTGCTTCAATGCCAGTATGCTTTATTGGCAACTGCGTAAGCGTGATATTTTCACGCCATTGGCGGGATGGGGCGTATTCTTGTTTAAATTGGCGGTGGCAATTGCCGTGATGGTCGGGGTACTGCTGGTGGTATTGTGGGTTATGCCAGCATGGGAACAGGGCAATATGGCAATGCGCCTACTGCGCTTAATGGGCGTAGTGATTGCGGGCGCAGGCAGTTATTTTGCAGCTCTGGTCTTGATGGGATTTAGGCTGAAAGATTTTGCTCATCGGGGATTACAGTGATTCTCTGATTAATAAATAGTTTCATTTAATACAACCGCCCAAGTTTTTATTGGGCGTTTTTTTATTTTTCACTTATTGAATAACAGTATTCGTATTTTTTTGCCTTTTTGGTTAGATTCAAAGAATAATAGTTGATATTTTTCTGACATAAAATTAATTATTATTCTATTTTTATTCTTCTTATTTTTTTATAAATTGTTGTTTGGTATGTGTTTTTTTGAAATTATTGGCTGGAGAGTTTGATGTTATGAATTTTAATATAAATAATGATTTTATATGATCATAAATTAATTAAGAAAGTTTTTGCGAAGCTGGTGTTATTATTTATAATAATTTTCAACCGTTAAATGAATTATTTTTAATAAAATAAATTATATTTTACTTTAAATTTAATACAATCATAACCAGAAAAAATAATATAATTGCCAGATATTTTTACATAATAACTGGCTCTGTGTTTATATATTTTAATAATTAAATATAAACAGTAAGTCCAGCTAAATATTATTTATACGGTAGATGAGGAAGAGCTAGCAGAGGTGGAGAAAGGAAAAAACTGGCGTGATAAAATCACATCACGCCAGTTTTCAGCTTTGCAGAGGATTATTACATACGTTCTACAGTCTGAATACCCAGAGTATCAAGACCTTGCTTCAAAGTTTTCGCTGTCAGCAGAGCCAACTTCAGGCGGCTCTGGCGCAGTTCTTCGCTATCGGCATTCAAGATAGGGCAGTGCTCATAGAAACCAGAGAACAGACCGGCCAGATCGTACAGGTATGCACACATAACATGCGGCGTACCTTCACGGGCGACGGTAGTGATCGTTTCTTCAAACTGCAACAGGCGGGTTGCCAATGCCTGCTCGCGTTCTTCATTCAGCATCACCGGCAGTGTCAGGCTGTTTTCATCGATATCTGCACGTTTAAAGATAGATGACACGCGCGTGTAGGCGTATTGCATATAAGGTGCTGTGTTGCCTTCAAAGGCCAGCATATTATCCCAGTCGAAAACATAGTCTGTAGTACGGCTCTTGGAAAGATCTGCATATTTCACCGCGCCAATCCCTACCGCTTCCACGACTTTTTTCAGTTCGTCTTCTGGCATATCTGGGTTTTTCTCACGAATGAGGGTATCCGCACGCTCAATGGCTTCATCCAGCAAATCAGACAGTCTTACTGTACCGCCGGCACGGGTTTTGAATGGTTTACCATCTTTGCCCAGCATCATGCCGAACATATGGTGTTCGAGTGACATGGATTCTGGAATATAACCCGTTTTCCGTACAATTGCCCAAGCTTGCATCAAGTGCTGGTGCTGGCGTGAGTCGATGTAGTAAAGCACACGGCTGGCATTCAGGGTTTCATGACGGTATTTGGCGCAGGCGATATCCGTCGTGGTGTAAAGATAGCCACCATCTTTTTTCTGGATAATAACGCCCATGGGTTCACCTTCTTTATTCTTAAATTCATCAAGGTAAACCACTGTCGCGCCATCACTCTTAACGGCAATTCCACGTTGTTTTAAATCTGCAACGATACCCGGTAGCATATCGTTATACAGGCTTTCACCCATAACGTCTTTTTCTGTCAATGTGACATTCAGGCGGTTATAAGTTTCCTGATTCTGGGACATGGTGATATCTACCAGCTTACGCCACATCTTACGGCAATATTCATCACCGCCTTGCAGTTTGACGACGTAGTTACGAGCGCGAATAGCAAACTCTTCATCTTCATCGTAGTGTTTCTTTGCTTCGCGATAGAAAGCTTCTAAATCCGCTAATGCCATGTCATTGGCATTTTCGTTCTGGATCTTTTCCAGATAGGCGATCAGCATCCCGAACTGGGTTCCCCAATCACCAACGTGGTTGGCCCGAATGACTTTATGCCCAAGAAACTCAAGGGTACGCGCCGCAGCATCGCCAATGATGGTTGAGCGCAGGTGTCCAACATGCATCTGTTTGGCGACATTCGGTGCGGAATAATCGATAACGATGGTTTGCGGTTCCACTGGGGTGATACCGAGTTTTTCATCCTTCAGGACAGTTTCTATATTTGCTGCAACCCACGCTTTATCAAGAAAAATATTGATAAAACCCGGGCCTGCAATTTCAACTTTGCTGGCAATTCCTTGCAGATCCAGTTGGCTGACGACTTTTTCTGCCAATTGTCGAGGAGGCATTCCCACCTTTTTAGCGGCTGCCATCACACCATTCGCTTGATAGTCACCAAATTGTGCTTTTGCAGATTGACGGACGTGAGCTTCACTGTCGGTTGGAGCGCCAGCTTCAATCAGCGCATTGCTGATTTTTTCTGAAAGAATAACCTGTATATTCACCGTGTTACCTTAAGTTACGCACGAAAGCTTATGCATTTTGGAAATGCAATACTTTTAAGCGTGTGGGTTATGAGAAAATAACGGGGTTTATACCATATTCGGGGTCCTGCATGCTACCATCAGCCCCTCTGGTGGTGTTACTTTTTGTTTTTAGCCTGTCTTTCAGGTGATTCGTCGTTATGCCAACTTCAATTAGTCGCTTGCTGAGTGATATTTCGGCAAAAATAGAAAATTTGTGATTTATATCACATTAATGGAACGCAATTTTTACGGTTTATTTAATGGGGAAGAAATGTCTCATTTTTCAAAAATTTCTGAGTTACAGGATTTAGTGGCTGATTTAGCCGGATTTGAACAAAAACTTAAGCAATTTGAAGGGCATCTTGGCTTACACTTCGAACAATATTCAGCAGACCATATTTCCCTGCGTTGTAATGAAAGTAAAATAGCCGATCGTTGGCGTAAGGGCTTTCTGCAATGTGGTCAGTTAATATCTGAAAGTATCATTAATGGCCGTCCGATCTGCTTATTTGATCTGAACCAGCCAATAATACTACTTGACTGGAAAATTGATTGCGTGGAATTGCCTTATCCCAGCCAAAAACACTATGCCCATCAAGGTTGGGAACATGTCGAGCTGGTGCTGTCTGTACCACCAGAACAACTTATTTGTGAAGCTAAAAAGTTATTGCCTCATCCTTTACCAGATAATTTTCGGATAAAGGAGAGTCATCCAAAAGGAAAAAATGAACGGTTGCCAAACCCGACTTTGGCTGTCACTGATGGTGAAATCACGATCAAATATCATCCTTTTTGTATCAGAGAAATTGTCAAAAGTGAGGTATAGCCAGCAAAAATGACGTTTTTATCATGCTGTTCCAGTAAAAAATTCTGACCTTGTGATTTCCAACATGTCATTAAGATAAGTTAGTTGTCATAGTTAATAAGTTCACTAATAAAGTAGTTTTAGGTTAAATGATGACTTGTTGACGAATTCGTATTCGGAGGGCTTTTTAATGATAAAGCTGGAAATTTGCTGTTATAGCATAAGCTGTGCGCTGGTTGCACAAAATGCGGGCGCTGACCGAATCGAATTAAGCGCAAGCCCGTTGGAAGGCGGATTGACACCCAGTTTTGGGGCATTACAACAGTCGTTACAGCGGTTATCTATTCCTGTGCATCCCATTGTACGGCCAAGAGGGGGAGACTTCTGTTATAACAACATGGATTTTGAAGCCATGAAAAATGACGTTGCTCGTATCCGTGATATGGGGTTCCCCGGCATTGTTTTTGGCATTTTGAGCGAAAACGGCCATATTGACAGACTCCGTATGCGGCAGTTGATGTCACTGTCGGGAAATATGGCTGTTACTTTTCATCGCGCTTTTGATATGTGTTTTAATCCACATGTTGCGTTGGAACAACTGACAGAGCTTGGGGTGCAGCGTATTTTAACATCAGGCCAACAGCAGAATGCTGAACTGGGGCTGACGCTGTTAAAAGAGCTGATGCAAGCCAGCCGTGGGCCGATAATTATGCCCGGTGCGGGTGTCAGGGTGAGTAATATCAGTAAGTTTCTGGAAGCTGGAATGACAGAAGTTCATAGCTCGGCGGGTAAAATCGTACCTTCTACCATGAAGTACCGAAAGGCAGGGGTGGCGATGAGTTCGGACGATCGTGATGTGGATGAATATTCTCACTACAGTGTTGATGGTGAGTTAGTTGAGTCGATGAAGGGAGTGATGAGCCTGATTGAGCGGTAGATGTGATATCGCTTGCGTCATAAGGAAAGTGAAATATTAGGACTTAAGGTGTGAACTGCCATATTGGACAGTTCACTCATTAATATCTGTTCAATATTATGGCTTGCGGGCAACGAGGACAGCACGTAATGGGGCAGGGTAGCCTTCAATTGTTTTACTGTGATCTGATGGGTCAAGGAAATCTACCAGTGATTCGGTCTTCATCCATTCTGTCCTGCGCTGTTCATCAGGTGTTGTAATCGCATGATCGACAATTCTGACATCGACAAAACCACATTTTTCCAGCCAGACTTTCAGCATTTTGGCCGAGGGAACAAAGTAGACATTCCGCATTTGTGCATAGCGTTCACCCGGAATAAGGCACTGATTTTCATCACCCTCAATCACTAAACTTTCCAGCACTAACTCACCATCAGACACCAGTTGATTTTTCAGTTGCCACAGATGATCAAGAGGTGAGCGGCGGTGGTAGAGCACTCCCATTGAAAATACTGTATCAAAAGCTTGCAGTTCGGGTAATTGTTCGATGCCCAATGGCAGAAGGTGGGCTCGTTGATCGTTCCCCAGCAACTTTCTGACCGCTTCAAATTGACAGAGAAAAAGTTGGGTTGGATCGATACCCACAACCAATTGAGCGCCTTCGCCAACCATGCGCCACATGTGATAACCACTACCACAGCCGACATCAAGTACGGTTTTTCCTTCTAAAGGAGAAATATGGGGCAGTACTCGTTCCCATTTCCAGTCAGAGCGCCATTCGGTATCAATTTCAACGTTATACAATGAAAACGGGCCTTTTCGCCATGGCATCAATATTTTCAGGATATTGTGGAGGCGAGCTTTTTCACCTTTTGATAGATCCGGCTCATGAGTCGCAATGACACCATTTTTCAGGTCAAGGCGGCTTGGCTTGATCTCAGGCAAATTTTCCAGAATTTTTACCCATGAGCTGAACTGACCATGCTGTGATGTTTTTTGCCAGTGGCTCAATTGTGCTGGCAGGCTATCCAGCCAATGGCTTAGTGGGTGCTTGGCGATCAATTGATAAAAATTACCGAAATCGATCATTGTTCAGTTCCTTTTATTGCCAATAATGAACCGAAATTGAAACACTGGAACCAGACTTCTACATGCTGGAAACCGACTTCTTTAAGGCGTGACTTATGGGTGTCAACAGAATCTGTCCGCATGACATTTTCCAGCATACTGCGCTTTTGGCTGACTTCCAGCTCACTATAACCATTGGCTCGCTTGAAATCATGGTGCATATTGAATAGTAACTCGCCAATTTTCTGGTCTTCAAAATTGAATTTTTCAGACAGAACCAGAACCCCACCGGGTTTTAATCCTGCGTAAATTTTCTTCAATATTTTCTGGCGATCATCAGGGTGCAGGAATTGTAATGTGAAATTCAAAACTACCATCGAGGCATTTTGAATGTCGGTATCAAGAATATTCTGTTCGATCACCTCAACGGGTGTACTGGCCTTGAAAGAATCAATATGGCGGCGGCAGCGTTCGATCATGGCTGGTGAATTATCGATAGCGATAATCCGGCAATTATCAGCATTGATACTGCGGCGGATGGACAGAGTTGCCGCCCCAAGGGAGCAACCGAGATCATAAATTTGGCTACCTGGCGTCACGAAGCGACTGGCCAGCATACCTATCATGGAGATGATATTGGAATAACCGGGTATGGAACGTTTCACCATATCAGGAAAGACTTCGGCAACACGTTCGTCGAAACTCCAGTCGCCTAAATTGGCGATTGGGGCAGAGAACAGACTGTCCCGTTTATTATGAGGATCTTGATTTGACATAACAACATTAGTTTTGGAAACAATTAAGAAGCGGGTATTCTAACAGAATGCGGGAAAAGGCAGAAAGAGATAATCAACAGAAACCCTCAGGCGGCAGGAATACCGCCCTTGGTAATGATGGGCTTCTCTTATGCATGGGTGTCATGATGTACATCAAGGTTTACATTTATGCATGTAATTTATACATATCGAGTGTAAATTACGCATAGAAAGAAAATATTTGTTCCCAAGGTAAGTAGTAAACATTGGTGATAATCATTATTATCATTGATATATACGTTGCACCCATGCCCATACGGCGCCAGCGGATCTCGCGATGACGCAGGCCAAAGTAGTGCAATACCCTACCCGAAAGCAACAACAGGCCACAAATATGTAACATCCATACAGCGGCTCCATTCATTTCCATCATCAACAGCAATAGCATTGAAATAGGAATATATTCAACAGCATTGCCATGCACGCGAATGGCTGTCTGCAATTCGTAAAAACCGCCATCGCCATAGGCGACTCGATATTGTGTTCTTAATTTGACGACATCCAGAGACAGCTTAATCAATAATAGTGCGCCCAAAACGATATAAAGCGAGCTAACCATTTTTAACTCCATTGCCTGACCAAAAACGGCCGAATGATGATAAACCTCAAAAAGAAAACTGTCGCTATAAATCATAGTATTTAATAATAAATAGTATGAATATTATCAGTTAGCAAAAAATTGTCTTGCTAAGAACCGTGTTATGCCCTTATCTCTGGTCAGAATTTTCAGTATAATGACTGCCTTTTTTTGACAATTCTTCCTAAAAAGAATACTTTCCATTAGTCATACTTAATCATTGACAGTCACGCATAGTCATGTTTTTTTATGTAATGCATTGATTTTTAACTTAATTACGTTTGATTTTTGTTTTGTGTAATCAGCAATAGTCACAGGTATTCACTTAGTGTCATGAGAAAAATGTACATTGTCGTGTACATGAACTACATTAAAAGCTGTGTTATTTTTCGAGGAAAGTGATATGGCAATTACTGATTCATGGCTGCGATCCATTAACGGCAAACCCCAAGAAAAAATCACCACCAAGTCGGATAGAGATGGCCTGTCTGCTCGTATTACCCCGAAAGGAAAGATTATATTCCAATTTAGATATCGCTGGAACAGTAAAGGGGATCGAATCGACATAGGAACCTATCCAGCAACTGGTTTAAAGGACGCCCGTGACTCGGTGATTTTTTATCGTGGGGAACTAGAACAGCATCGCAACCCTAAAATAGTCAAACGAGTTCGCAAGGAGTCCGTATTAAGCGCGGTGACTGTAGAGGGGCTTATACGGGATTGGTGGAAAACAACGATGCAAGGTTTAAAAGTTAGGGCGGATGACATTTTGCGCTCTTTTGAGATTTACGTTTTCCCCAAGATAGGGAAATTACCTCATGATGAGGTAACGCTCCATGTTTGGCTTTCCTTAATTGAAGACGTTGCCAAAGAGGTACCATCAATTGGTAACCGTATATTGACATACTCCAAAAAAGCGCATAAGTGGGCCGTTCGGCGAGGAATGACTAATCTCACTCCACTATCCGATGTGGAAAAAAGTGATTTAAGCGGAAAAGATACATATGACGATACCGATTTAGATTCTGAGATAGGTGAAAGGACATTAAGCGAAGAGGAGTTAGTGGTGCTTTTCCAGCTTATCAATGCCTCTAGGTATAATCCACGTAATGCATTAATAATAAAATTATGTTTGTTATTTGGATGCCGCATTGGTGAGTTACTGAAAGCTAAAGTAAGTGATTTTGATTATGAGAAGGATATTTGGATCGTTCCTCCAAAAAACCATAAGACAGGTAGAAGATCTAAAAAGCCCATTATCAGGCCAATTACTCCAGCAGCTAAGGAATTAATTGAACAGGCAAAGACATTGAACCATGGAAACGAATATTTGTTTATTGTATCAAGCGGAGGGCCTTTTGCAAAAAGCTCATACAATGCAATAGTTAAATATCTTAATAAAAAAATGGTTTCTTACTTGCCTGATTATGAAAGCTGGTCAATCCACGACCTACGCCGAACGATGCGCACTGGGGTATCTGAATTAACATCGCCTCACGTAGCTGAAATTATGATAGGGCATAAGTTACCGGGGATCTGGCAGGTGTACGATAAGCACACCTACCTGAATGAGCAGAGAGAGGCATATGAACGCTGGTGGGATAAGTTGACTAAAATTGTTTCCCGCCCTCCCAGTCAAAAATATCCTGCCGTAGAAAATTAAGTTGGTCGGATTTAAATTTGGGTTTTGGGAAGCCTTTTCTTTTTTGCTTCCCATTTCCACACCACAACCTGATAGTATGTGGTTTTACACTATACCGATCTGCTAGTTCCTGAGTCTTGATATAGGGTGACTCCGCCATCATGCACCTCCTTTCTGATAACCGTTCTCCGAAATCACTTTTGCCACTACTGCCATCCGATCATTTTCATAATGAATATGTTTACACTTGCGTTTAGCACATTCTATTTTGTCATTTCTCACCTAAACCTCCGAAACTCAATTACCCAAACCCACGGATTGTTATTCCAGTTTTCTTCTCCGTAGATTGATGCCCATAATTTTTTATAGGCCATTACTGGGTTTTTCTCCCACTCACTCCATTGCCAGCCAATATCGCAACCACCGGGTAAACCATCCATATCAGGAATGCCAAACTTAAATAGCTTTCCGTCTTTTGATATCTCAGCTAAACCTTCCGCTTTTGCATCCTCTGCTGAAATATCCTGTAGCTGTTCAACTTTGGTGTTGCGGAGGTTAATTTCACCTACAGGTATGCCACCCTGATCATAAAATAGAATTAAATCACCATTGCCACCATACGGGCAGTTAACATCTATGAACCCGGCTTGCCATGCAGCGCTCACTTGCTGCGATAGCGTATAGCCTTCACTCCAAGCGCCATAGCTGCGTAATTCCTGCTCTGTTACTTTCGGCTGTGGTTTAATTAATCTCCGTGTCTGCGTTTTCCTGTCCGCTAAAATAGACTCAATCATCTCAGTATTAAATTTCAGTAATTTCATTTAAACTCCCTGCATTGCTCTGAGATTCGGGTTACACGGTGACTTGCCGACTTTTTTTCGTTTTTTCTGCGGGAAGCTATTTTTTACTTTCTCAACATGAGCATTTAAAATCATGGCGGTTTTTCTATTAGCTATTCGCTTGCATTCTTCTTCATAGCGAATATGTAATGTCCCCCTGATTTCATTATGCTCTTTGCGACATTTAGCCCAAATGCGATTTTGATAATGCAGTGCGCAATCGGCGGCTTTTCCCCAAAACATGGCAGCTTGACCATATTCTTCGCCTTTTTCATATAGAACGGCTTTATTGGCGAAATTAAAATATTGTAAATTTTTCATGTGTTTTTACACCGATCGGGATTTCCGATAATGAGTACACGATGATTAAAATCAGAATTTTTATGTTTTCTGAATCGATCCAGATGGCATATAACGCACATTTTGTTTTTGGCGTATCGCAGCGTGTGACCACCTCGTTTGCATGGCGTGCCGTGATATTTGCCAGACGGTATGTGCAATGCCTCTTCTCGGCTTGCCCTGATATCATTCTGTTCCATATAAGCGCATGTGGCTAAAATTGGTCAATTCGTGGAAACGTGCCAAAAATCTGTATCTGGCCTGAATAGGGGTGAAGGGAATGATGACCAACCATTCCACGGGATTAACTCCATTCAAGCAGGGCCAGTATTCATCACCTGCGATGTCCAGTTGCTGACGTTCTGTAGCCAATAGCGCCAAATCGGCTTGTTTTACTGCTGCAGAGGTTTCATGAGGAATGCCGAATTTATCGGCTATGACAACATAGAGTTGTCGCTCTAATTTTTGGTATTCAGGCAGCATCGCTTTTAATGGTGACGGTAAATCTTTTAAATATGCTTCCGTTGCATTGTGCAATAATGCCTCTAATGCAAATTCGGGTTCTACTAATTTACTCACCAGAACGCTATGCTTTGCGACAGAATAAAATTGTTGTATTTGCCCCGCGTATCGGCATTCATTAGAAAGCCCTTGTGCAATATCTTCAAGGCAAATAGACGATTCGGAA